>NZ_PDIZ01000002.1 GCF_002563635.1 Bacillus sp. es.036 | reverse complement strand
ACTGCCCACCTGACACTGTCTCCGCACCGGATCACGGTGCTGGGTTAGAATGTCAGTACAGCCAGGGTAGTATCCCACCGACGCCTCCATCGAACCTGGCGGTCCGACTTCTATGGCTCCTACCTATCCTGTACAAGCTGTACCAAAATCCAATATCAGGCTACAGTAAAGCTCCATGGGGTCTTTCCGTCCTGTCGCGGGTAACCTGCATCTTCACAGGTACTATAATTTCACCGGGTCTCTCGTTGAGACAGTATCCAAGTCGTTGCACCTTTCGTGCGGGGTCGGAACTTACCCGACAAGGAATTTCGCTACCTTAGGACCGTTATAGTTACGGCCGCCGTTTACTGGGGCTTCGATTCAGAGCTTCTCCCGTAAGGGATTCAGAGCTTCTCCCGTAAGGGATAACCCCTCCTCTTAACCTTCCAGCACCGGGCAGGTGTCAGCCCCTATACTTCGCCTTACGGCTTTGCAGAGACCTGTGTTTTTGCTAAACAGTCGCTTGGATCTTTTCACTGCGGCTCCCCTGGGCTATTAACCCGAGGAAGCACCCCTTCTCCCGAAGTTACGGGGTCATTTTGCCGAGTTCCTTAACGAGAGTTCTCCCGATCGTCTTAGGATTCTCTCCTCGCCTACCTGTGTCGGTTTGCGGTACGGGCACCTCTTTCCTCACTAGAGGCTTTTCTTGGCAGCGTAGAATCAAGGACTTCGGTACTAAATTTCCCTCGCCATCACGACTCAGCCTTCACGGTGAACGGATTTACCTATTCACCAGCCTAATCGCTTGGACGCGCATTTCCAGCAGCGCGCTCTCCCTATCTTTCTGCGTCCCCCCGTCGTTCAAACGGAAAGGAGGTGGTACAGGAATATCAACCTGTTATCCATCGCCTACGCCTTTCGGCCTCGGCTTAGGTCCCGACTAACCCTGAGCGGACGAGCCTTCCTCAGGAAACCTTGGGCTTTCGACGGACAAGATTCTCACTTGTCTTTCGCTACTCATACCGGCATTCTCACTTCTAAGCGCTCCACCAGTCCTTTCGGTCTGACTTCACAGCCCTTAGAACGCTCTCCTACCATTGTCGTAAGACAATCCACAGCTTCGGTGATACGTTTTAGCCCCGGTACATTTTCGGCGCAGCGTCACTCGACCAGTGAGCTATTACGCACTCTTTAAATGATGGCTGCTTCTAAGCCAACATCCTGGTTGTCTAAGCAACGCCACATCCTTTTCCACTTAACGTATACTTTGGGACCTTAGCTGGTGGTCTGGGCTGTTTCCCTCTCGACTACGGATCTTATCACTCGCAGTCTGACTCCCGCGGATAAATCGTTGGCATTCGGAGTTTGACTGGATTCGGTAATCCGGTAAGGACCCCTAGTCCAATCAGTGCTCTACCTCCAAGATTCTTGCCGCGAGGCTAGCCCTAAAGCTATTTCGGAGAGAACCAGCTATCTCCAGGTTCGATTGGCATTTCACCGCTACCCACACCTCATCCCCGCATTTTTCAACATGCGTGGGTTCGGGCCTCCATTCAGTGTTACCTGAACTTCACCCTGGACATGGGTAGATCACCTGGTTTCGGGTCTACGACCACGTACTATTTCGCCCTATTCAGACTCGCTTTCGCTGCGGCTCCGCCTTATCAGCTTAACCTTGCACGGGATCGTAACTCGCCGGTTCATTCTACAAAAGGCACGCTGTCACCCATTAACGGGCTCCAACTAGTTGTAGGCACACGGTTTCAGGTTCTCTTTCACTCCCCTTCCGGGGTGCTTTTCACCTTTCCCTCACGGTACTGGTTCACTATCGGTCACTAGAGAGTATTTAGCCTTGGGAGATGGTCCTCCCAGATTCCGACGGGGTTTCACGTGTCCCGCCGTACTCAGGATCCGTCTCGGAGGGCAGCGGATTTTGACTACAGGATTGTTACCTTCTGTGATGGACCTTTCCAGGTCGCTTCGTCTATCCGTGCCTTTGTAACTCCAAAGAGACGTCCTACAACCCCAGAGGGCAAGCCCTCTGGTTTGGGCTGATTCCGTTTCGCTCGCCGCTACTCAGGAAATCGCATTTGCTTTCTCTTCCTCCGGGTAATGAGATGTTTCAGTTCCCCGGGTCTGCCTTCCATTCCCTATGTATTCAGAAATGGATACCATCCTATTAAAGATGGTGGGTTCCCCCATTCGGAAATCTCCGGATCAAAGCGTACTTACAGCTCCCCGAAGCATATCGGTGTTCGTCCCGTCCTTCTTAGGCTTCTAGTGCCAAGGCATCCACCGTGCGCCCTTAGTAGCTTAACCTTCGATTTGTTAGGCATTGCTGCCATAACGCATCAGTTATTACTAAGTTCTTGCATAAAAATAATTATTGGATGTCGTTGTTTATGCTATCTAGTTTTCAAGGAACAATGGCTACTAGTTAATTAAACATTTGTTTAACTATATAGTAGGTGTGTTGGTGGAGCCTAGCGGGATCGAACCGCTGACCTCCTGCGTGCAAGGCAGGCGCTCTCCCAGCTGAGCTAAGGCCCCAAATGATCCAGATGGTGTTTTACCAAAAGGAATATGCGTGTTCAATAAAACTTTTATGGTGGGCCTGAGTGGACTCGAACCACCGACCTCACGCTTATCAGGCGTGCGCTCTAACCAGCTGAGCTACAGGCCCATAAAGGCTTATTGACAATATTCAATTGAAAGAAGTAATCATTCTTTCAAAACTAAACGAAACGCTCATGTAAGGTTGGTAACGTAAGTTACCTTCGTAATTCTCCATAGAAAGGAGGTGATCCAGCCGCACCTTCCGATACGGCTACCTTGTTACGACTTCACCCCAATCATTTGTCCCACCTTCGGCGGCTGGCTCCATAAAGGTTACCCCACCGACTTCGGGTGTTACAAACTCTCGTGGTGTGACGGGCGGTGTGTACAAGGCCCGGGAACGTATTCACCGCGGCATGCTGATCCGCGATTACTAGCAATTCCGGCTTCATGCAGGCGAGTTGCAGCCTGCAATCCGAACTGAGAACGGCTTTATGGGATTTGCTTCACCTCGCGGTGTTGCTGCCCTTTGTACCGTCCATTGTAGCACGTGTGTAGCCCAGGTCATAAGGGGCATGATGATTTGACGTCATCCCCACCTTCCTCCGGTTTGTCACCGGCAGTCACCTTAGAGTGCCCAACTAAATGCTGGCAACTAAGATTAAGGGTTGCGCTCGTTGCGGGACTTAACCCAACATCTCACGACACGAGCTGACGACAACCATGCACCACCTGTCACTCTGTCCCCCGAAGGGGAACGTCCTGTCTCCAGGATTGTCAGAGGATGTCAAGACCTGGTAAGGTTCTTCGCGTTGCTTCGAATTAAACCACATGCTCCACTGCTTGTGCGGGCCCCCGTCAATTCCTTTGAGTTTCAACCTTGCGGTCGTACTCCCCAGGCGGAGTGCTTAATGTGTTAACTTCAGCACTGAGGGTGGAACCCCCCAACACCTAGCACTCATCGTTTACGGCGTGGACTACCAGGGTATCTAATCCTGTTTGCTCCCCACGCTTTCGCGCCTCAGCGTCAGTTACAGACCAGAGAGCCGCCTTCGCCACTGGTGTTCCTCCACATATCTACGCATTTCACCGCTACACGTGGAATTCCACTCTCCTCTTCTGCACTCAAGTCCTCCAGTTTCCAATGACCCTCCACGGTTGAGCCGTGGGCTTTCACATCAGACTTAAAAGACCGCCTGCGCGCGCTTTACGCCCAATAATTCCGGACAACGCTTGCCACCTACGTATTACCGCGGCTGCTGGCACGTAGTTAGCCGTGGCTTTCTGGTTAGGTACCGTCAAGGTACCGCCCTATTCGAACGGTACTTGTTCTTCCCTAACAACAGAGCTTTACGACCCGAAGGCCTTCGTCACTCACGCGGCGTTGCTCCGTCAGACTTTCGTCCATTGCGGAAGATTCCCTACTGCTGCCTCCCGTAGGAGTCTGGGCCGTGTCTCAGTCCCAGTGTGGCCGATCACCCTCTCAGGTCGGCTACGCATCGTCGCCTTGGTAAGCCATTACCTTACCAACTAGCTAATGCGCCGCGGGCCCATCCTGCAGTGTTAGCTCAGAAAGCCAACTTTCAACATTGCACCATGCGGTGCGATGTATTACCCGGTATTAGCTCCGGTTTCCCGGAGTTATCCCAGTCTGCAGGGCAGGTTGCCCACGTGTTACTCACCCGTCCGCCGCTAAGATCAGGGAGCAAGCTCCCATCTCTTCGCTCGACTTGCATGTATTAGGCACGCCGCCAGCGTTCGTCCTGAGCCAGGATCAAACTCTCCGATAGAAAGCTTAATCTAGCTTTTAAAACAATTTTTGTTTCCGTAGAAACAACTACTTACATGGCGTTTCGTTCAGTTTTCAAAGAGCAATCCATTTCTTTCAATGTCGTTTTCAGCGACTTTATTAATATACCATATTAACTCAGTTGGCGTCAACAACTTTTTTTAAATTGTTTTTCGTGTCAACCGCGTTGTTGCGGCGACCTATATAACTATATCAGGGTTGTCTTAGTAACGCAACCTTTTTTCAAATCTTTTTCAAAAAAGATTCATTACCTCCTGATGCCTTGTGTATTGTAATGAAATCATTGTACTGAGACCTCCCTAAGACATACATTTATTTGAACAACCTTCGACACAGAGTCTTCCACTGAACGATGGAAACAAAGATAAAAAAAGAATGAAGCTCGATGAACGAACTTCATTCTTAATCTTTTACCGCTCCGTATTTCTCATCTGCGGAAATAGAAGAACATCTCTAATGGAAGGAGAATTCGTTAATAGCATAACGAGACGATCAATTCCAATACCTAGACCGCCGGTTGGTGGTAAACCATACTCTAGCGCTTCAATAAAGTCATGGTCCATCATATGTGCCTCATCATTACCTTGCTCGCGCTCGACTAATTGCGCTTCAAAACGTTCTCTCTGATCAATTGGATCATTAAGCTCAGTAAAGGCATTTGCATGTTCACGAGCTACGATGAACAACTCAAAACGATCTGTAAAACGACCGTCTTCAGGGTTTTTCTTAGCAAGAGGTGAAATCGCAACAGGATGGCCGTAGACAAATGTCGGTTGAATTAGCGTGTCTTCTACTTTCTGTTCAAAGAATTCATTCACAACGTGACCAAATTCCATTGTTTCTTTTACGTCTACACCGTGTTCTTTTGCAAGACTCCGCGCTTCTTCATCCGTCATTTCCTTCCAGAAATCAACGCCAGTTAGTTCTTTAACAGCATCAACCATATGAACTCTCTTCCATTCTGGTTCAAGATTGATTTCCTCTTCCCCATACTGGATAGTTGTAGAGCCTGTAACTTCTTTCGCGATATGAGCTACCATTTCCTCAGTCAACGTCATCACATCTTTATAGTCCGCGTAAGCTTCATACAGTTCAAGCATTGTAAATTCAGGGTTATGCCTAGTCGATACACCCTCGTTTCGGAAAACACGTCCAATTTCATAGACGCGCTCCATACCACCCACAATTAAACGCTTAAGATGAAGCTCAATAGCAATACGCATGTAAAGCTCCATATCAAGTGCATTATGATGAGTGACGAACGGACGTGCCGAGGCCCCTCCTGGAATGGAATGCATCATTGGTGTTTCCACCTCAAGAAAGCCTTGATCATCAAGGTAGCGGCGCATCGATTGAATGATACGACTTCTGGCAATAAAGGTTTCTTTTGATTCTGGACTCATAATCAAATCAAGGTAACGCTGACGGTACCGTTGTTCAACATCTTTTAAACCATGGAATTTATCAGGTAGCGGACGAAGTGACTTCGAAAGCAAATGAAGGTCATTAACCTTTACGGAAAGCTCTCCCACTTTTGTTTTAAATGCCTCACCGCTTACTCCGATGATATCTCCAATATCCATAGAATCAAAAAGATCATATTGCTCATCTCCAACAGTATCTTTTCTAATATAGAGCTGGATTTGACCAGTTAAATCCTGTATATGCGTGAAGCCAGCTTTTCCTTTTCCACGTTTAGTCATAATTCTACCAGCTAACGAAACGGTTTTATTTTGTTCAGCTAGTTCTTCTTTTGTGAAAGAATCAAATTCTTCTAGCATTTTGCTAGCAGTATGAGAACGATCAAATCGATGTCCGAATGGATCGATGTTGTTCTCTTTTAGCACATCAAGCTTTTCTCTTCTTACTTTTAGAAGGTCATTCAATTCAAGCTCCTGACTCATCTCTATCACTCCTGTCAAGTCTATGTTTATCCCGCTATAACTTTATCGGAAAGCACTATGAATAGCAAGCCTTCCCATATATAAAATCAGTGACAAATGCGCCGGGTGTATCATGACATATATGAAGAAAACTGCCAGTATCCATTACTGGCAGTCCGTTATTTCCTAGATGTAGTATAGGAAATGCTAGTTAGAAAGTCAAACCGCCTGTTTCGCTTCCAATTCTTCAATAAATCCGTACAGTAGTTCAGCTACACCGTTTCTTGTATTCGTTTCATTAACTTTATTCCTTATTGTCCCATTACCGCGAATTCCTTTTAAATACCATGCTGCATGCTTACGCATCTCACGTACTGCGACATTTTCACCTTTTAGTGGGATGAGACGATCAAGATGGAGCATAGCGACATCAATTTTCTCACGAGGTGTTGGATCATCTAGAATCTTTCCAGTTTCGAGATACTGAACCGTACGATAAAGCATCCACGGATTTCCGAGTGCGCCTCTTCCAATCATCACTCCGTCTACTCCCGTTGTCTCCATCATTCTTTTTGCATCCTGGGGCGTCTTCACATCTCCATTCCCGATTACAGGAATAGAAACTGACTCTTTCACTTGTCGAATAATATCCCAATCCGCTTCCCCTTCATACATCTGGACGCGTGTACGGCCATGAAGTGAAACAGCTTTGCCACCTGCAGCTTCAATTGCTTTTGCATTCTCAATCGCATAAATGTGATCTTCGTCCCATCCACTACGCATTTTAACCGTAACAGGTTTTTCTACTTCCTTTGTAACAGCTGAAACCATTTCATAGATTTTATTAGGATCTAGAAGCCACTTGGCACCCGCATCACATTTTGTTATCTTCGGAACAGGGCATCCCATATTAATATCAATAATATCTGCGTTTGTCGCTTGGTCAACATAGCGAGCAGCACCAACAAGCGTATCTTTTTCGCCACCAAAGATTTGAAGACTCATTGGTTTCTCTCGATCATCTACAAAAAGCATATCCATCGTCTTCTCATTCTTGTGCAAAACAGCTTTATCGCTAACCATTTCGGCACAGACTAACCCCGCACCAAACTCTCGAGCGATTAAACGAAAAGCTGGATTACACACGCCGGCCATGGGAGCAAGTACAACGGGATTCTTTAACGAAACATCTCCTATTTTCAACATACTATCACCTCAATTCTCAATTGTGTTCTAATGGAAAAAGTTCATCTATTGAAACTCTAAGCTTTTGTGCTACTAATTGCATAAAGTCGTTTGTAGGCTTTCGATTTCCCCGCTCGATCTCCCCTAGTACAGATACCGATACACTAAGTTCTTTTGCTAGCTGTTCCTGAGTATAACCTTTTAACTTTCGAAAAGCGCGAATACGTCTTCCGTAGATTTCCGCTTCCATAGACGTACACCTTCTTTATCTTCTATATGATTAAAATAAGAATCAATCCTCTTATTAGTAGTTGGAATAATAATTTCAGGATTCAGTTCATGAAGAGGAATGATAACAAACCCCCTTTGAAGAAGTCTAGGGTGTGGAACCACCAGACCCTCTGCTACAATATTTTCTTGATTATAAAGCAGAATGTCAAGGTCTATTGTTCGAGGCCCCCATCTGATATCACGCTCTCTCCCAAGAGACTGCTCAATGCCCTGGAGAATCTCAAGTAGTTGGAAAGCGTTCATCTCCGTTCCTAGTATAGCTACCATATTAAGAAATGGGCCTTGCTCCGTCACTCCTATAGGGGCAGTTTCATATAAAGAAGATGTCGAAGTAATCTGTACTCCTGGGTATTCTTGCAACCTTAGTAAGGAGGTTTGGATATAGCTCTCTCTATCCCCGATGTTGGAACCAATTCCAATATATACACTATTCATTTCGTTCCCTCTTCATCTCGATCGCAACAGAGTCATAATGGCCATCTATTGGTGGATCAGGTTTAATCACTTTAACCGTACACGCACGAACAATTTCAAATTGCAGAAACATCTTATCCGCTATTTCCTCAGCTACTGTTTCAACTAATTTCCTAGGCGTCCCTTCTACGATACCTTTTATAACATTATACGCATCTGCATAATTCACTGTATAGTTTAGATCATCCGATTGACTGGCATTCGAAAGATCTGCTTCGAGGGTTAGATCGACATAAAAACGTTGGCCGAGCTTATTCTCTTCAGGGAATACTCCGTGGTAACCGTAGAATTTCATTCCGTTTAGATAGATTTTATCCATCCCATTCACTCTCCTTATCCATTGAGATGAGGTTTAAGCATCGCATCCATCATACGAGCCATTCGTGCCATCTGCTTCACGTCATGAACTCTGATAATTTGTGAGCCCCGCTCAATGCCAAGACAAACAGTTGCCCCAGTTCCTTCCACCCGATCATCTGGTGGCGTATTTAAAGTCTTTGCTACGATGGATTTTCTTGATGTACCAAGCAACACAGGATATCCCAATGCAACGAATTCATTAAGCCTTCTCATTACTTCGAGATTCTGCTCATGTGTTTTGGCAAAACCAATGCCGGGATCAAGAATGATATTCTCATCTTTCACGCCTGCTAAACGAGCAATCGCTACGCTTTCTTCTATATCTGCCTTTATATCAATCATGATATCACTATAGTTCATGTCATTACGATTATGCATTAAAATAATAGGAACTTCGTGTTCTGCAGCCACAGTAGCCATTTCTGGATCTGCCTTGGCTCCCCACACATCATTAATGATATCTGCACCAGCCAGAACCGCTTGGTTGGCAACTTCTGCTTTATACGTATCAATTGAAATAGGTACATTAACCGCGTGACGAACTGCTTTTATAACAGGAACAACACGGCGAAGCTCTTCTTCCAATGAGACAGGAGTTGCCCCAGGTCGAGTTGATTCTCCCCCAATGTCAATTAGATCTGCGCCGTCTTCAACTAGTTGGACCGCATGGGCAACTGCCTGGGCCGTCGTATTATATTCTCCACCATCTGAAAATGAATCCGGAGTTGTATTCAGGATACCCATAACCCAGGTTTTTTCATTCCAGTTAATTAGCTTGTCCCGCCACTTCATCATCATTGGATGTGCTTTATGCTTATCAATTACCGTTGCCACGCAGCTCACTCCTCTTCGTACGTATGTTCTTAGTTAGTATTCCTCTCGGCTCATTAATGACGTGCGATGGTGTTCATATTGAAGGATGAGCTCGTTCGTCGCAGGACCATCAAGTCCGGGCAATGGCTTTTGTTCGATTTGAAACAACGGAACGATTTCTTGAATAGAGTTTGTTACAAACACTTCATCTGCTTCAACAAGGGATTCTCTCTCGAAGCCACCTTCTCTAACGCTAATTCCCATTTTTTTCGCAACATGCACAACAAACTGTCTTGTGATTCCATTTAAAATTCCTGTCGAAAGGTCCGGGGTAAAGAGAATGCCGTTTTTAAACCAAAATAGATTCGAAACTATGCCTTCCGCTAGCCTTCCATCTTGTGATAGAAAAATGCCTTCAATTGAAGGGTCACTTCCAACTTCTCTTTTCGCGAGGATATTATTTAAATAATGATGTGACTTTAACCTATATTCCCCCTCGGGGGAATTCCGCCTAAGAGAAAGAATGACACCTCGCTTTGCATTTCGAACAGGATTGCCAATTACTTTCACATAAACAATAACCGTCGGAGTTAGGTATTCATCTGTTTTAAGTCCGATTTCTCCGGCTCCCGCTGAAACGTTTAGTCGAACATACGCATCCTTCATTTCATTGGCTTCTATCGTTTGCTTTATCTGTAATAGGAGTTCGTCATACGTATAAGGGAGTGAGATCTGAAGATTTTCAAGTGAATCACGTAGGCGCTTATAGTGATCACCGAATAAAAAAGGGTGACCTTCATAAGTTCGGAATGTCTCAAATACGCCCACACCATATAAATAACCATGATCAAAAACCGAGATAGCCGCTTCTTTTTCGTCAATTAGCTTCCCATTAATCGTTAGAAACATGCTTCTTTTCGATGCGTTTCAATAAAGTTTTTCAATAATTTTTTTCCAGTACCGGTCATAATGGATTCAGGATGGAATTGAACGCCTTCGATCGCAAGTTCTTTATGTCGGATCGCCATAATTTCACCCTCTGCTGTCCACGAGCTAATCTCAAAACATTCTGGAAGAGTTTCTTTTTTTACTATTAGCGAATGATACCTCGTTGCAGTAAATGGATTCTCAAGATCTTTGAAGATTGATCTTCCATCATGATGCATTTGAGACGTTTTTCCATGCATCAGTCGATCTGCTTTTATAACATCACCACCAAATACTTGAGCAATGGATTGATGACCAAGACATACACCGAATATAGGTATGTTTCCTGCAAAATGCTTAATAACTGCCATGCTAATACCCGCTTCATTTGGACTGCATGGTCCGGGCGATACCATTATGGAGGATGGATTAAGCTCCTCGATTTCCGAGATAGTGATTTCATCATTTCGTTTCACAACAAGCTCTTCACCCATTTCACCAAGGTACTGAACCAAGTTATACGTAAATGAATCGTAATTATCAATCATTAAAATCATTCTAATTCCTCCTCTAAGCTAATCTCTGCTAGTCTCTTTTCCTTCACTTAACTCTTTTGCCTTCCATAAAGCTCTTGCTTTCTTTAATGATTCTTTATACTCAGCTTCTGGATTGGAGTCAATCACTATACCTGCGCCAGCCTGGACATGTGCAATGTTATCTTTAATAACCATTGTGCGGATAGCAATATTCAACTCCATATCATCATTAAACCCTATCCATCCAATAGAACCAGTGTAAACCCCACGGCGCACAGGCTCAAGTTCTTCAATAATTTCCATCGTTCTGATCTTTGGAGCACCCGTAATCGTACCACCTGGAAATGTGGCTTTAATAGCATCAAAAGCAGTTGCTTCTTTTGAAGAAATACCACGCACGTTGGAAACGATATGCTGCACGTGTGAATATTTCTCAATCACCATAAACTCATCTACTTCAACCGTGCCGTATTCACATACACGACCAAGATCATTACGTTCAAGATCAACAAGCATCACATGCTCAGCACGTTCTTTTTCATTTTCGATGAGCGTACGAGCAAGCTGTTGATCCTCTTCATCATTCTTCCCCCGTGAACGCGTACCAGCGATTGGCCTAGTACTCAATTCTACGCCCTTTTTCTTGATTAGAAGCTCCGGGGATGCACTGACAAGATCGAATGTATCGGTATGGATAAAAGACATGTATGGTGAAGGATTAATCGTTCTAAGCGTTTCATATATCGAAACAGGGTCAGAATGGAGTGTCCTAGATTCTCTAAGTGAAAGATTTACTTGAAAAACATCTCCATCCGATATATATGCTTGTATCTTTTGAACAGCTGACGAAAAGGCGTGCTGATCCATTGAAAATAACTGTCTTGCTTCTTTTGAAAAAGAAGAAGAGTTTAACGGTTTACTTACGTCCTTTTTCGTCCACTTTCGTTTATACATTTTCAGACGCTGTTCAGCTTCATATTCCTCACCATTTGGAGCCTGTGAAATGAACCACAGCTTTTCTGATAAATGATCATACACGCCAACATCTTCATAAACGATGAAGAAAAGTTCCGGTAGTTTGAGATCATCGGCAGCTAGCTGTGGTAGTTTTTCAATTTGGCGAACAATATCGTAACTAAGATACCCCATGGCACCGCCTTGAAAGTCCGGTAAAGACTTGTCATTGATCGCCACATGACGCTGCATCCATTCTTGCATTAACTCTAATAAATTACCGTCTAAGTATTTAGGATCTTTTCCTTCCTCTATGATGGTTAGAGAAGTACCATATCCAATAAGCGAAGCAATTGGCTTGATTCCAAACATACTATATCGACCACCACGTGTACTATCCAATAAAATATGCTCTTCACATTCTTCGGCGAATGATTTATATCGTGAAAACCACTCATTCGCGCTTAACTCGATTGTTTCATAAATTGAATGACGCGTGGTTTTCTCTAGCTGTTCTGGCAAACTGTTCACACCCTATCAAAAGCTTAAGCATACGCTGCCGCTCAGTTTATGCCTCTATTCTACATGAAGTTCCCTTACGCTTCATCCTTTTTATCCTCCCCAAACACTTTCAAATACTCAATTAGAAATACTTACCTATTCTATTACTTAAAATAGAAAAGCAGCCCTTATAAGGACTGCTTTTCGCGCTTTTTATTCATCATCGAATTGAAACAGTGGTGTACTTAGGTAACGTTCCCCATTACTTGGAATGACAGCAAGAACTTTTTTACCTTTACCAAGCTTCTTAGCTACTTCAAGCGCTGCATAAATTGCAGCACCTGAAGAAATACCGCCTAGAATACCTTCTTCTCTTGCTGCCTTTCTAGCCCACTCAAAAGCTTGATCGTTTTGAACTTGAATGACTTCATCATAGACATCCGTATTCAGAACCGCGGGTACAAATCCAGCACCAATCCCTTGAATCTTATGAGGACCAGGTTTACCACCAGATAAAATAGGCGAGTCGGTTGGCTCTACAGCGTAAAGCTTAACTGACGGAAAGTGCTTTTTCAATACTTCACCTGCACCTGTAATTGTTCCACCAGTACCAATACCCGCAACAAATCCATCAAGCTGGTCCATCTGTTCAACAATCTCTTGACCTGTTGTACGACGATGCACGTCAGGATTTGCTTCATTTTTAAATTGTTGGGGCATGAAATACCCGTGCTCTTTTGCTAACTCCTCGGATTTGCGAATAGCTCCGCCCATACCTTCAGAACCAGGAGTAAGAACAAGCTTTGCTCCGTATGCTTTCAATAGGTTACGTCGTTCCATACTCATCGTATCAGGCATAACGAGAACAGCCTGGTAGCCTTTTGCTGCTGCAACCATTGCAAGACCAATTCCCGTATTACCACTTGTAGGCTCCACAAAAGTATCTCCGGGCTTTAATTCGCCCTTTTCTTCAGCTGCTTCAATCATTGCAAGGGCAATACGATCTTTCACGCTGCTTCCAGGATTCATAAATTCAAGCTTTAAGTATACCTCTGCTTGGCCCTCATCAGCGATGCGGTTAAGTTTCACAATAGGTGTTTGACCGATTAGATCTGTAATTGAATTTGCTATTCTCATCGTCGCGCCTCCTCAAACCCGAGTATTTTTATAGGGATTATCTAACCTAAAGAATATCACCACTAAACTTATCTGTCAATTTGAACCTTTTATACTTTGCTTTCAGCGTATAACTCTTGGAGTTCTTCTTTTGAAAAGTGGTAGTGGGCATTACAGAAGTGACAAGCGGTTTCTGCTTCTCCATCTTCCTCAATCATATTATTAATTTCTTCTTTTCCAAGTCCCATAATCCCATTTGAGAAACGCTCTTTCGAACAGCTACACTCAAATTGCACAGGCATGTTGTCGATGATTTTAATATTTTCTTCTCCAAGAAGAGCGTACAAAATCTCTTCTGGCGTTTTTCCAGATTCGATTAATTTTGAAATTGGCGGAATCGCTTCAATTCGCTTCTCAATAAAACGGATGGTTTCCTCACCAGCGCCAGGAAGCAATTGAATCATAAAACCTCCAGCTGCAAGGATCGTGTTATCCGGATTTACAAGGACACCAACGCCAACTGCTGAAGGCACTTGCTCTGAAGTAACAAGATAATACGTAAAATCTTCCCCTAATTCACCAGACACAATCGGAACTTGCCCTGTGAATTTCTCGCGCATGCCAATATCTTTCACCACTGATAGAAAGCCGTCGCGTCCTACCGCTTGAGCCACATCAAGCTTACCTTGATCATTTAAATCAAAGTGAACGTGTGGGTTGCTGACATACCCGCGTGTTTCACCTTTGGCATTCGCGTCCACAATAATAGCGCCGATCGGACCGCCACCTTCAATTTTTACCGTAATTTTTTCTTCTCCTTTTAGTCCAGTAGCCATCATTGTCGATGCTGTCATGGCGCGCCCAAGCGCAGCAGATGCAGTTGGCCAAGTCGTATGACGTCGCTGTGCCTCCGCAACCATTTCTGTACTAGATATCGCATAAGCCCTTACATTACCATCGAATGCAAGTGCTTTAATTAAATAATCATTCATTACTTTGTAGCTCCTTTCACTAGTGGGCCATTGCCCACTTACACGATACATTATTTTTTCAAGAACTTCCATTATGAGCAACTGGGTCTAGAATGTAGGAAGATCCTTGCATTAAAAGTCGTGATTTCATTACTTTTCCCTTGATCACCGTAAACTTTCTGATGCTATTAAAATTCTCGAGAAAGTTGTGAAGGATCAAGACAACTGTTTATTGAAATGCCTATTATTCATAATTTCCCCAAAAACGTCAAATGAAAAACGCATCCCTTTTTATCGGTATGCGTTTAACTCTTCTTTGTTCTTATTATAGATAAAATGCAAACCTTTCAGCGTTAAGAATGGGTCGACCACATCTATAAGGTCGCATTCCTCCGCAATTAGAGAAGCGAGTCCCCCGGTAGCAATAACAGTTGGTTCTTTAGGAGAATGCTTTTTCATACGAGAAACGATTCCTTCTACTTGACCAACATAACCATAAAGCGTCCCGCTCTGCATCGCGCTCACCGTGTTTTTCCCAACAATATGGTTTGGCTTTGCGATTTCTATACGCGGAAGCTTCGCTGCATGCATGTAAAGTGCTTCGGTTGAAATGTTAATGCCTGGCGCAATCGCTCCACCAACATACTGTTTTTGTTCATCAATATAGCAGTATGTTGTGGCGGTTCCAAAGTCAACAATAATAAGAGGCGCTCCATATACATGAATGCCTGCTACAGCATTGACGATCCGATCGGCTCCTACTTCTTTTGGGTTATCATACTTTATATTGAGTCCTGTCTTAATTCCAGGACCGATGACTAACGGTTTGTGGTGAAAATACTTCTGGCACATACGCTCAAGAGCGAACATGATTGGAGGCACAACAGATGAAATGATAATGCCTTCTACATCATCAAACGAAAGTTCTTCATGAGAAAAAAGGCCTTTGATGACCATAGCGTATTCATCTTCTGTCTGCTTTCTGCTTGTCCCCATTCGCCAGTGGTGGGTTAACTCTTCACCTTCATACACACCGAGAACAATATTCGTATTTCCTACATCAAGCACAAGTATCATATTATCACCTTATTTAAAAATTTAACTTCGGTAACACTCTCTATAGTTATACCACACATTGGATTCAAAAACGAAGGTCTTTTTTGAAAACGGTTACCAATTCTGTAAAGCGATAGAAAAAGCAGGATGTCATCGTCGACATCCTGCTTTAGCATAACCTTATTCTTGCTCTTCATTTGTTTCAGGATTTTCTTCCTTCTTAGAGATGTTTACTTTCACATCTTCAGAGCTACCAGTAGCATGGTGACCTTCAGGAAGTTTTCCATCTTCAACAAGAGAGCGGATCTGTTCGGCATCAAGTGTTTCGATATCTTTTAACGTTTCAGCAACAAGATTTAACTTATCCTGATTTTCAAGAAGAATCTCACGACAGCGAGTGTACGCTGATTTAATAATGCTTTGAACTTCAAGATCAATCTCATTGGCGAATGAATCACTATAGTTCTGTTCATTTTGGATATCACGTCCAAGGAAGACGTTTCCTCCTGAACCTGATCCAAACTGCATCGGACCTAGCTTTTCACTCATACCATATTCCGTAACCATGCTACGGGCAATGGCTGTCGCACGTTGGAAGTCATTACTTGCTCCGGTACTTGCTTCACCGAAGGTAATTTCTTCTGCAACGCGGCCACCGAGTAAACCAATGATTTTATCAACCAATTCTGGTTTAGTCATTAGGTAACGATCTTCCTTAGGAAGGGTTACAGCATAACCACCAGCCTGTCCACGCGGTACAATAGTAACCTTATGAACAATATCGGCATTATCAAGCTGTGTACCGATAATCGTGTGACCCGCTTCATGATATGCAACGATGTTTTTCTCTTTTTGAGAGATCACACGGCTCTTCTTAGCTGGACCTGCAATCACGCGGTCTGTCGCTTCATCGATATCATTCATATCAACCTTTTTCTTGTTATGACGAGCAGCTACAAGAGCAGCTTCGTTCAATAAGTTCTCAAGGTCTGCACCAGAGAATCCTGGTGTACGCATCGCGATCGTTTTTAAATCAACTTCATCGCTTAACGGTTTGTTTCGTGCATGTACTTTAAGGACAGCTTCACGACCATTTACATCGGGACGGTTAACCGGAATTTGACGGTCAAAACGTCCTGGACGAAGAAGTGCCGGATCAAGAATATCAGGACGGTTTGTAGCTGCAACAATGATAATTCCTTCATTTGCACTAAAGCCATCCATTTCTACGAGAAGTTGGTTAAGCGTCTGTTCACGCTCATCGTGACCGCCACCAAGACCGGCACCACGTTGACGACCAACTGCATCAATCTCATCAATAAAGATAATACAAGGTGCGTTCTTCTTCGCATTTTCGAATAGGTCACGTACACGAGATGCACCGACACCAACGAACATTTCTACGAAATCAGAACCAGAAATTGAGAAGAACGGAACGCCTGCTTCACCAGCAACTGCTCGTGCAAGCAACGTTTTACCTGTACCTGGAGGTCCTACGAGTAGAACACCCTTTGGAATACGGGCACCAACTGCAGCAAACTTACGAGGATCCTTCAAGAACTCAACGACCTCGACAAGCTCTTGCTTCTCTTCATCAGCACCAGCTACGTCTTTAAAAGTAACTTTCTTTTTCTCTTCGCTGTATAACTTCGCTTTACTCTTACCAAAGTTCATAACACGGCCACCGCCGCCTTGAGCCTGGTTAAGAAGGAAGAAGAACAGAATGAAGATAATGACGAAAGGAATGATACTTGTTAGAAATGTAACCCAACCGCTTTGTTCAGGAGCTGGTTCTGTCGTTAACTCTACATTTCCTTCATCAGCTGCAGTTAAGATATTCTCCACAGCTCTTTCTGAGTCAGGTACATTCGTAACGAATGTATTAGCATCTTCGCTATCTTCACCGCCACCAGCTAATTGACCAGTAACCGTGTAAACCCCACGCTCAGGTTGTAACGTTAACTCTTGAATTTCACCATTATTCAATTTGGACTGAAATTCGCCGTAATCGAGGACATTTGCCTCATTGTTTGTTCCGTTAAAGAAACTGACAACACCTACTACGACGAGGAAAATTAACAAATAAAATATTGTATTTCGGAAGATACGATTCATTCCTTACCTCCTCCCACGAACAGGAAACCATAGATTATCTTACCATACTGGCACAACTGACTACAACAAATTAACCTTGATAAATCTCGGGTTTAAGAATCCCGATAAACGGAAGATTACGATACCTCTCAGCGAAGTCAAGACCGTACCCAACAACAAACTCATCAGGAACAATAAATCCTGCTACATCAGGCTTAAGATCAACTTTTCTTCCAGTTGGTTTGTCCAGCAGCGTTACAATCTTAATTGACTTTGCTTTGCGGTACTTTAGAAGATCAATCAGATAACTTAGCGTTAACCCACTATCAATAATATCTTCGAGAATAAGAACGTCGCGTCCTTCTACTGAAGTATCAAGATCTTTGATGATCTTTACTTCCCCAGAAGAAACAGTTGAGTTCCCATAACTTGAAACGTCCATAAAGTCCATTTCTAGATGACAAGTCATGCGCTTTGTTAAATCACCCATGAAAGGCATTGCACCTTTAAGGACGCCAATCACAAGTGGAAAGCGATCCTCATATTCATCCGAAAGCCGTTTCCCTAACTCGCGGCATTTCTCTTGAATCTGTTCTTCACTAATTAATGTTTCTTGAATTTCGTTTAACATCAGTAGTATTGCCCTCCCAACCTATGTAAGTGTTTTTTTCTCATAGTGCAAATGCACAAGCTGACTCTTTCTTGCAGACAGTGTTGCCTTTTCAGAACGGGTTACTCCAGCGACCCAGATAATTTGACCCGTTACATCCTCAACAATTGGCCAAACATCACGTTCTGAACGGTCTATTTTACGGTCGATAAAAATATCTTTTACCTTTTTCGTCCCTATCATGCCTTTTGGCTGAATTCGATCACCAGGACGTCTCGAGCGCACAACTGCTGGAAGCAAGTGTTTCTCAACAATAAGATCATTTCCCGCGAGTGATTGTGGTACGTCTTTAACTGGAACGGCCGTAATCGTTCCGGTCGGAGTTTCCACAGAACCCCATAAAGGGAGATGATACGTATACGGTTCTGGTTGCAAAAAGGTTTCAAAAGAAAAATAACAGGTGGTATAAGATTTTACCGCCCTCAATTTTAGAGGTAAATTAAGGGAAGCAGAAGGGTGCTCAGAATCGAGCATTAACCGCAAATCCTCAATATGTATAGAAGAAAAAGGAGCATTGCCTCTATAAAGATAGTTTAATATTAGATGAATCACTCTTCTTTGTAAAGGAATAGGGAGGCATTGATACGCCTTGTTGTCCATCTTCACAAATTTGTCATTTTGATCAATGATCACTTTTTCTAGATGTTGCTTTGCTAACTCCACTAAAAACCCTTCATCATCTTGCATTCGTTCGCTATATAGTTGGTACCGTTTGTGAACATTTGGATTCTCTTCTTTAAGAAAAGGAAGCACATGGTGGCGAAAGCGATTCCTCATATAATCATCTTTGTCATTAGATGGGTCACTTCTATAGTCCAACATATGATCGCTACAATAACGCAAAATCTGTTCCTTCGACACACAAAGAAAAGGGCGAATAAGGTATCCTGTTGAGAAAGGACGCCTAGCAGACATACCCGCAAGTCCTGAACTGATGCTGCCATGAACTTGTCTCATTAACATTGTTTCAACTTGGTCGTCTCCATGGTGAGCAAGTGCAAGGAGATTTGCCTGGTGTTTTTCCATCTTTTCCTTAAAAAAGTGGTAGCGACATTCCCTAGCTGCAACCTGCGTCGAAATGTGATGTTGCTCTTTATAGTGGTTTACATCCATTGTAGAAGCTTCAAAGGTGATGCCTTCCTGATGGCAGTAGTGCTTTACGAACAATAAATCCTCTGCAGACTCTTTGCCTCGTAGGCCATGATCGACATGTGCAGCAACCAACTTTAATTGGAAAGACAATGCGACATTGCCCAAATAGTGAAGCAACGCAATTGAGTCTGGTCCTCCAGAAACCCCAACGACAATTGTATCTCCACGATTGATCAGATGATGCTTATGAATAAACTGGTCGACATCTTGCAACAACCTCTGTCTTCCTCTCACTTCCTGCTTGAATTAAACAGTTATTCATTTTAGTACTATTAACCTAACGACCACGTTCTCAAACATATCTTTTTTAAAAAATGTGACCAACTAAGTATAAAGTATAGAAGAATAGAAGGAAAGCTACGAGAAGAACGGTTTCAATCCACCCTGACCGTTTTTTCTTGGCTGGAGGACGATTACGACGTGATGCGACTCGAGAATTAGCAGAGCGACTTTTATTTTTACGTACTTTCGATTTCTCTCCTCCTTGTAAAAGAACGAAGAGTTCTTGCCTCATTTCTGAAGCGTGTTGATACTTTCCGAGTAAAGCTTTGCTAAGAATCGGTTTATATTCTTTAAGAAGTTGATTATTCTCAATCTTGTTCATTAAATAGTCTTCTGTCCCTTTCTTGGGGCGGTCAAACCGTTTTGGATAGCCAGCGTTTAGAACGATCATAGCTACTGAAAACAAATCATAGGAAGGCTCGGCTACCCGATTACCGAGTCCCCAATAGCCCCGATCGAAAAACTCCGTGAATTCCTTAACAGACCTTCCTATCGACGTCGTCCCTCCCACATCGAGCCACCTCAATTTTGGAGGGGATCCTTCAACCAAAAGGTTGTCCGGCTTTAAATCCCCAAAAACCCATCCTTCTCTATGAAGAGCCGAAAGGTCACGAAGCAATTGAAGCATTAAAATGCCAATCCACTCTTTTCCTCTTCGATTAATAAAAGCAAAAAGCGGTTCTCCATCAATGTATTCCATGACGTAGAAAGGATAACATTTCCCATTTCGTTCCCAATCATCGATCTCATAGAAAAACGGCCCAAGAACTGTTCCCTGGACCATCGAAAGCTGCTTTAGAACATTTACTTCTGACGTAATGGACATACTGTCAATTCCTATTTTTAAAGCTACTCGTCCTTTTATAGAGTCTGCCAAATACACAGTACCGAGAGCACCGCTCCCTAATTTTTTCATAATTTGATAGGTTTGTTTGTTCCATTTCCCGCTAATTCTTGTTCCACGGGGAACATCAGCTACTTGATTCTTCGATGTACCCGTCATCTAGCAGCCCTCTCTTTGAACGTTTTTTCTGATAAGCATCAATGGCTTCTTTTAAGGCAGGACCTGTTGGCGTAATACCACCCGTTGTTAGTTTTGGGAATATGGTATGAATATCCTTCAGTATCGGTGTCCAATCCATCAGCCTCTCTACCTGCTTTCGTTTCCCGGGAAATGCATAAAGGGCATACTCATTTTCACCAATTCTTGAATGAAGACTAATCGAAAGATCGAGCAGGGCATCTTCTACTGTTGGAAGTTTATGCTGCATACTCGCACTTGTATCAATCATAATTAACACTTCCAAATCCATCGTTTCCCCCAGTTCGTCAACCACTTCGACTACCTGCCCCCGTTTGTCAGGTGGTAAGTCTTCTATTTCTTTATCTTGACCCAAGATCGATTGCAATTCCTTATGAATAAATCCTTGAATCGTCTGGGTCATTGCTTTACGCGTTACCATTTGCACCGTATGCGATAGCTGTTTCGCATAAACTAGCTGGTGGATGCCCCCGCCAGATAAAGCGATGTTTTCTATTTCCTTTAATCCATCGGTCCGCTCATTTTCATCAAGTACACCTATTACATTAACCGTCATCCCGTGCTCTCTTGCAAGAGCAGCCATAGCCACCGGATCTTCCCCCTGATTCGAACATCCATCTGTTATTAAAAGAATCTGCCGTAGTGTTCCTTTTTTCATCTGGACTCCTCCTTTTTTGCTGTTACAAGCATCGCCTTTAGGAGGAGAGTTTATACACCCTACTGCGCCTTTTTCTTTCGAAATGATGGGGCTGAATAAATTGGGATCGTCGACCATTTCGGTACGTTTCGTTTTATTCGCGCAACAACAATTGTCATGTCGTCATCAATTCTGCCATATTCCGTTCGTATCACCTCTTCCATAATGAGGTCTGCGATTTCTTGCGGTTTATCTGTGTCCAGCTCTCGAATTTTACGCTTCATCCAAAATTCTGGATTCTCAATATTTTTCACACCTTCATAAATGCCATCACTCATCATTATTAGTAAATCGCCAGCCTTTAATTGCTCACTTACGACCTCAACATCAAATTCAGGAATAATACCCATTGGTAGATTACCTGATTCCACCATCATTACGCGATCGCCTCTCTTAATAAAACTTGGAATAGAGCCGATCTTAAGGAACTTTGCCGAAGCATCTTGTAAATCAATCATCGCTAAATCGAGTGTAGAAAACATTTCATCGGTATTCCGTAAAGAAAGCACGGAGTTAACCGATTTAATGGCAACTGTTTCATCAATTCCAGAATGAAGAATTTTTTGGAGAAGTTGAATCGTTTCTGTGCTTTCTTGATGCGCTCTCTCTCCATTGCCCATTCCATCGCTAATCGCAATCGCATATTTTCCAGCACCTAATTCAATTGTTGAATGGCTATCTCCAGAAAGCCATGCTCCTCCTTTTGCTGCATTTGCTACACCCGTTTCAATCACAAAATCTTTTGCTGATCCAAAGTAAAGGTGACAAGTATCGTGCTCGTGCTCAGCACAGACTTCTCTTTTGACAATGATGTTTTCTTTTAAAATGTCTGAAAGCATCGGCGCGATTACTTTCTCTCCTTCCCCCCTTCCGCCACATGCTGGAATCTTCATCTCAATGTCGACGTTTCCTTCATCAAGACAATAAATTTCTACCTGTCCAACTTCTAAACCCATACTTTGAATCGCATCCATGATTTGTTCTTCTTGTTGATGGAGGTTATCACGCTCTTTTTGAATCTCCCTCGCAAAATCTCCCATCACATGTGAAACGCCGCGTAATTGATCTGCGACGATTTTTCTACTCTCACGAACCTGCTTTTTTAACAAGCGATTTGCGTGATAGTGACTCATCTCCTTACCAATAATATCGATAACTTTATTGGCCTTAATGCAGTGCTTATCAAAATCTCTTTTTAAGCTATAGTTCGTTAATTCAGTCGTTTGTTCAAGTTCCTCCATAATTCCTGTCATATAACCGTATGTGGCATCAAAGTTTTTTGCCCAGCACGTTTCTTTCTTAAAACAATTTTGGCACGTTTTTTCAGTCACATGACTTAGAAAATAATCAACTTCCCTCTCAGACTGATCATCAGCTTGTACATCAGAATCCGTAAAGCTACTTGAGAGCGCTTGAAATAAATTCGAAAATTGCTCGACGCGATTGGCTGTAACGTCGCGTACTTTCCGAAGATATTGCTGCTGTTCATTGGCATGCTCAACCGTCCCTGGAATGTATTTAGAAAGTTGAGAGGTAACTTTAGATGGGGTAAAGAAAAAGAGCAATACGGCAATCACCGATTCCATCAGGTTAGGATACAAAAATTCAGGACCGCTCCCGTATAGGGCAATCAATAGTGTCCCTATAAGAAGCCCCATCCCGACGCCGACTTTCCTCCCATCCTTTAGTAAACCCCCAAGTAATCCCGAAAATGCGAGCATACTCATCTGATAGAGACTGGCAACATTAGCAAGTGCCAGAATTAATCCAGTCACTACCCCCACCGTTGAACCAATGGCCGCACCTCCAACATAAGCAAAAATTAATACAAGATAACGAGATAAAATGTTTTCAATCGAAAATCCATAAACGACCCAACCGATCGTTCCAGTTAACATGGTTGCAAGCAAAATAATGAAGCTAATGATCTCCTCATTCTTAAGCGCCTGCGTTCTTTTCTTGATTGAAAGAATCGGTATGCTTTGAATAAATATAATGGTTAAAATCATTCCAAGCGCACCCTCTACCGCTGCTAAAATCCAATTTGTGTTAGCTAGAGATCGCTCTGTCAGTAAACTCAAAATGAGTCTTCCTATCATACTTGTAGCAAACACTAGGATCGGTAGGGTCTTAACGAGAGAAAGAGAAGATAATTTCACAAAACGATTAATGATCAGAAAAACAAGAATGCCACACATAATAAATGCAGTGTTCTGTAGATTAGAAGTAGAAATGGCTCCGGCTAGCAAGGCGGCGATTATCATAGGTGCACGTTCACGTCTTAGAAAAAACACAGCTCCAAAGAAAGGAATGGCGAAAGGGGTTACTTGTGTAAGAATGACGGCTCGTCCTAGTAAAAATCCTATTACAAACAGAAGTAATCCACGTTGGAAAAGAATCGTTTCTAACCGACTTTTTGTTCCATGAATCCATTTTCCCACCCTTGATTTTGACCTCTCCATGACTAATTCGCTTTGCATTCCCCCACCTGCTTTCATTGATTCTATTTTTCACCGATCTGCTTGAAGCAGTTTGTGTAAATTATTAAACCATAATCAATTTTCGCTTTTTGTCAAAAAACAGGAGAGATATGTTAAAAACTTCTCGACTTCTTTCAGGGAAGCTTGTCAATCACGTGTAGAGAGAGGAAGAAATCTGTAAGCAAGGTGAGGGGGTTTTTTATCATCTTCAGTGAATTAACTTAATAAAAATCTAGCTTCGCCCCTCTTTTTCAAATCGTACAGTCGTTAAAAATAAAAAGGTCGAAATGTTAAAAATAAACTAGAAAAGAAATGTGATCGAAAGGGAAAAACGAGGTTCCTTTCTTCTTTTCCACCAGATAAGTGAACCATCAATTTAGAATCTCGCTCAGAACAAACTAAAAAAAGGTCCGACATTTTAGATAATGTCGGACCTTTTTAGCAAACTTTGTATATTGTAAGCATTTATATGTATAGTTATTTAAGTATAAGTTGGTGACCCGTACGGGATTCGAACCCGTGATACCGCCGTGAAAGGGCGGTGTCTTAACCACTTGACCAACGGGCCAACTTATAAAAATGGTAGCGGCGGAGGGGATCGAACCCCCGACCTCACGGGTATGAACCGTACGCTCTAGCCAGCTGAGCTACACCGCCATAAGACTGTTGCTTTCTTAAGCACAAGTTATATAATACATTGCAGAAAAGTTTGTGTCAACTTGTTTTTTATATTTTTTGCATACAAACTTTCAAAATAGGGTAGGACGTTCCAGATCGATCATCAACAAGTTCTGAATAACACCATCATAAACAAAACCGGCATGCAAACACATGCCGGTTTTGTTTATAAATATAGTTAGTAGACAACAAGCTCTAGCCGCGACGAGCGCCACGACCGCCTCGTTTTGACTCTGTTTGTTTCTTCAAAGTTGAAAGGCGGTCTTCACTGTCTTTAAGGAACTTGCTCATTTTATCCTCAAATGACTCTACCTGTGGACGGCCACCTCCGCGAGGCTTACCTTTGTAACCACCGCCACCGGGTCTGCCACCGCCACCTTGAGGGCGGCCTCCACCCTGCGGGCGACCTTGTGGACGCCCCTGCGGACGCTCAGTTGCAGGTCGATCTTTTGCTTTCTTGATCGATAAACCAATTTTACCGTCGTTTTCAACCTGGATGACTTTAACCTCAACCTGATCGCCAACTGTAAGAAAATCATTAATATCCTTAACGTAATTGTCTGCAACTTCACTGATGTGAACGAGACCTGTTTTGCCGTCTGGTAGTTCAACAAACGCACCAAAATTTGTAATACCTGTTACCTTTCCCTGTAACTTGCTGCCTACTTCGATTGCCATGTAAAAAAAGCTCCTCCTTAAAATCTTTAAAAGATCAGTCGTACGCTAATTATACCCCTTCAAAAAACAACGTGTCAATTTGAGGAAGAAGGAAGCTTAAAGATTGTCTCACCGGGTTTTGACATAAAGTAGTCTCTTCTTGCCAATTCACCGATATAATCAAGGTCATTAAGTTTCTCAATTTCTTCAGTTAAATATTTTTCTTGCTCTTTTAATTTCGTTAATTCTTCTTCAGCCTGCTTTTGCTGTAAGTTTTTTTCTTCGATCGTTGCTGCCTGTGAAGTGAATACGGAGATAAATAGAATAGCTATGGCTAAAGCAGCTACCGCGAAAGCAGTAAGACGTCGAACAAGACCTCTTTTTCTACGTTCCTTCACTTTATCCTGTAGCTGTTTTTCTTGATGATATTCCGAATGAACTTCCGTTACTTTAGGCTTGTGCTTATTCGCAGTAACCAAGCTTTTCCCTCCTCACTTTCGTATTTTAGTTAACCATTGGTATATGTAGTTCTTTATTTTATCGGCAACTCCTGCTACTTTTGTTAGTGATGTCTGCACCTGTTGAGGTAATAATCGCCATATCAACGAGATTACCCACTTTAACGGTACCCAAAAAACATTAAAGATAAACCAAATAATGGTTGTCATCATACTCACTATCATCATACATAAGCTAAATAGAACTTTCAATATGAACCTTAAAGGCTTATAGATCAAATGAAGAAACAGTGATTTAATAAAGCGACTGGTTGCTAGAACCACTAAAATAATTCGTTCTAACAAACGACGATATAACGGTTGAAAAAGAGCGCGATAGGCTGAATAACCACATAATATGGCTAAAAAGACATAAAATCGGATCGCTCCTTCATTAACAAAATACAGAACATAAAAAATAATTAGTCCCTGTAGAAGCCAAAAGACAACATCATTGGCATAGAGAAACCAATTTTTTTTCCTATTTGGATGAAGAAAACGGCTATAGGTATCCATGGCTATTCCAAGCCACACTCCCATAGCCACCATCGAAACCATCGTATAGAATTGCACAGATAATGTCATTTGAATAACTTGCTAAAGAATCCTTTAGCTTTTTCCCCTTCGTGATGGTCGAGGTAGCTCAGATCAAAGATTTTCCCTTCAATTGAGACACGTCCTTGCTCCACATTTAAATTTTTCATTTTCAAGTGCTGACCGCGTATTGCGAGAAAGCCCATGGTGGTCTCTAAAAGGAATTCCTCATTATCAAAGCTATCGACGTGCTTCACTCCAGTAATTTCAAGCGACTTACGTGACTTCATAACTAAATCGTGTTCAGGTGTGTTTGCCGCTTTATCATATGTGCCGTACTCATAATAATTATCCATCGCTCTCCCCCTCTTCTCGATACATGTCTATGAAAAAGAGGTATCTTTTAGAACAAGCTATGGATAGCGATAACGGATCAGCATAAACCTTTCTTCTTCTCCTAGCAAAAAAAGGACCTGATCAGGTCCTTTTATTCACCAGCTGCTTCTTCTTTTAGGATGGTAAACATGTTATTTGCTTCTTCTTTCTTTGTCGTTTCTTTTATCTCATCCACGCGAGCCGTCACTTTTTTATGGCCAAATGAAATCACTAGCTCATCACCCGCTTTAACATTCGTGCCTGCTTTCGCTTTGTTACCATTTACTTCAATACGACCTTTATCACAAATTTCTTTTGCGATGGATCGGCGCTTAATTAATCGTGATACTTTTAGAAATTTATCTAATCTCATTTGTTTCAACGCTCCCTATTTAATTCCTTTTTGCTTTGCTTCATTCCAGAAATAATCTAGTTCTTCAAGAGATAACTTCTCTATTTCAAGTCCTTTTTCCTTTACTCGTCTCTCAATATATTGAAAACGAGAAACAAATTTATGATTGGTTCGGTGAATGGCTACTTCTGGATCAATTTTATAGTAGCGAGCTACATTCACGAGCGCAAATAATAAGTCTCCAAGCTCGTCTTCCTGATCATGAAACGTTTTATTGTTCACAGCTTCTTTAAATTCTGTTAGTTCCTCTTGAACCTTCTCCAAAATTGGATCGACTTCATCCCAGTCGAAGTCAACTTTTGCAGCTGCTTTTTGTAGTTCGTTTGCTCGCATGAGACCAGGAAGACCTTTCGGAATCGTATCAAACTGTGATGGGGCAGCATCCTTTTCCTGTTCTTTCACTTGATTCCAAAGCCCCACTACTTCCTCAGCGGTTTGAACCTGTTCGTCTCCAAATACGTGTGGATGTCTTCGAATTAATTTATCGCTTAACTTTCCGATAACGTCCTCCATTGTAAACATCCCCTCATCCTCACCAATTTGAGCATGTAAGAGAACCTGAAGCAATACATCTCCTAATTCATCAGCAAGATGTTCATCGTCTTGATCGTCTATTGCTTCTAACACTTCATAAGCTTCTTCAATTAAGTATTTTTTTAATGATTCGTGCGTTTGCTTCTGATCCCAAGGACAGCCTCCAGGACCGCGTAGTCTTGCTACCACATGTCGAACCCATTCAAAATCCTGATATAAAAGCGTTGTATCCTTTACAGGAGGAACGTATACTGCCGTCAAATTATTAACTTCCATTGACCGGTCTAACTCGAACAAGGGTACTGTCATTATTTTCTCGTCCTGACTCCCCGCTGCTTGTAGAACAGTCACCTCGTAATCATCAGGCAAAAGCTCCATTAAGGTTAATTTAACACTTGAAGCAGTGAACTGATCATAAACCTGTACAAATATTAAATGATTGCGTACTTGAACTTCGGATTTTGTAAAACGTGTTGCATCGAGAATCTGACAGCCTTCAATTGGATCGATTCGAACCGCAGTAAATAGATCATCAAGGAAACTTTGTCCTCCTGCA
Source organism: Bacillus sp. es.036 (assembly GCF_002563635.1). Classification (NCBI taxonomy): domain Bacteria; kingdom Bacillati; phylum Bacillota; class Bacilli; order Caryophanales; family Bacillaceae; genus Bacillus; species Bacillus sp. es.036. The sequence continues at coordinate 33,633 of NZ_PDIZ01000002.1, read as the reverse complement.
ACAATCACTTCAACACCATGCTGAGCTTGTTCCTCTAATAGGAGCTGTACAGTCGCCTCAGCCATCATTGGATGTCCAGGAACAGCATAAATGAGAGAGCCCTGTTGTGCCTCTTCAAATAGACGGTCAACAATGGTGCGGTAAGTTTCCTCAAAAGAATCATTACTTTCATAAATGTCGTCAAAACCTGTCACCACAAGCCCTTCACCGATTAACTCTCTAAGGACAGGGTGATCAAGCGTTCTTGCAAAAATTCGATCAGCCGACTTCAGCTTCCGATAGCTGCCGAGAGAGAGCTGAGTAAGGTCTCCCGCTCCAGTTCCAATAATTGTAATACTCGCCATCGTTCAGGCTCCTTTCTTTAATTTGGTTTGATACAAAGAGATCTTCTCTCCTTTAGGTAATTGCAGTAATTCTTTCTCTGTAAATACTTGCAGTATGAGTGTTGCGAAACCGAACATGAGACCTCCAACTATGGCTCCTGCAAGTGCTGAGATACTGGATAGTCCTCTAGAGAGAAACGATGGAATAAAGAACTGCAGTATCACTACAGCTGTACTCATGACCATCACAGCCGCTACAGCTCGTCTTAAATAGAAAGGATATTCAATCAATTTAACTTTAGAATGCACAGCAAAAACAGTTAGTCCGGCAACCACTGCAAAGCCAATGACTGTTGCAAATGCAGCCCCATTAATGCCTATTAGTGGAATCAAAATAAGATTTAAAAAGCCCTTCACAAATATGCCAATTACAGCATAACGAGCCGCTTTTCTTGCTAAACCCACACCTTGCAAAACACCTGCTGCAGTCATCGCAAGGGAACTGAAGAAAATCGCAAATGCAAGAAGACTGAGCGTAGGTGAAAGAGATTGATCTTTAAAAAGCATCACATTGGTTTCCTTCATGATGATCGCTAGCCCCGCGGAAGCTGCAAGTCCAATAACAAAACTAACTTTTAGAGAAAGAGCAGCCTTATCACGAATGAACGCCTTCTGTTTTTCCGCCGATGCTTTCGAGATCACCGGTACGATTGATAACGAAAGTGAGGTAGCAAGCACTGTGCCCACCTGCATAAGGGGCTGACCGCGATCAAATATTCCTTTTGTTTCCCTAGCCCCTATTGAAGAAAGTCCATGTTCCATTAACCCCGGTACGATGGTTAATGCGTCCATTAGCTGGAAAAGTACCATCACAAGAGCACTGACACATACTAATGTCCCTTCCGTTAAAATCCTGCGAGCGACGCCAAAAAAACGAAATGAGCGTTTTGTTAGAGAATTTATACGGAGCGGCTGATGTCGATAGCGAAGAACAAAGAGCAGAATGAAGGCTGCAAGGCCACCTACTAATGAACCCAGTGCAGCCCCAGTTCCCGCTGCATAGGCATCCGCTCCGCCTGCAACAAGACTTATCGATATCGTCAGAATAGCTACGACACGAACAGATTGTTCGGTGACTTGTGACCACGCTGTAGGAACAACATTTTCTTGCCCTTGAAAATAACCTCTAATCGACGCAATACCAGGCATAATTAGAAAAGAAAAGGCTGTGGTGCGCAGCGGTCCAATTAAACGATGATCCTCCATTAACGTAGCTAACAAAGGAGCAGAAACATACAGAAGCAGAAACCCGCCAAAACCAAGCATAGCAAGGATATAGAAACTATAACGAGAAAGCTCTTTCGCTTGATCAACGTTATTTTCTGCAAGCTGTTCAGAGATAAGACGTGAAATGACAACCGGAAACCCATATGTAGCGAGAATGATAGCGATCGAGTAGAACGGGTAAATTTGTTGATAGACGTAAAAACCGATGTCACCAGTAATATTTTGATAAGGAATTCGATAGCCAACGCTTAGTACCTTCATAAAAAGAGCGACTGCAGTAAGTAAAAGCGCTCCGTGCCAGAATCCTTTTTGATTTTCTTCTGTTTTCATACACACCTGCCAAAATTCAATACGTGTTTATGTACGAATTATATCATATGAGCCAAGATGGGAAAGTTTTGAAAGCCGATAAGAGTAGTGCAAGCGCCTTGTTCACCACCGCTCGGCTAGACTTTCCTACCCTTTAAACCAAAGAAAATGGAGGCGTTGGCCTCCATTTAATTGCTGTTCTATTGTTCCATTTGTCTTGCAAGAAAACCCGCTGCTGTTTCAGATAGCTTTTGTTCCAATTCCGTTACCTTTTCATCTTCTTTTGCAAGTAAGATGACCGTTCCAATTGGATCGCCATTCGCTATTATTGGAGCAATCACATGTCCTGTTTCAACAGGAACTCCTTCAATGAGTTCAGATTTACTTTCATTTAGCAAACATCTTCGTTCATTCATCGCTTTTTCTACAGATTCGCCAATGCTTTTGTTTAAGTATTCTTTCTTTGGACCACCCGCAGTTGTAATGTAGACGTCGCGATCAGAGATAAGGGCAATATGCCCCGAATGCTCTGCTAGAGACTCTGCGTATTCTTTCGCAAAATCACCAAGCTCACTGATTGGAGAGTATTTTTTGAGAATAACTTCCCCTTCTCGATCAACAAAAATCTCCAGTGGGTCCCCTTCTCTAATCCTGAGTGTTCTGCGAATTTCTTTCGGGATAACTACACGCCCCAAATCATCAATACGACGCACGATACCTGTTGCTTTCATCTAAGTTGCCTCGCTTTCTGGAAGTTGTAGGTGATTGCTCCAATCACTTTTTCTATTGCATGTTCTACAATATGTTTCCATTAGTATCGTTTGGACGTATGAGTTCTATTCACAAACCTGTCAAAATTATGAGGTTCCTCCAAAATCGGCTTTAATTCGCATTCATTGGCTGCTTTTTTGCTCCCTTTACTTTCTTTAAAACTTTTTCAACAAGCTGAAGATGTCCCTTTGTTTCAAGGCCTCTTCCTTTCACAACTACCTTTACTTTATTACCATCTGCTCCCAGGGAGAGCTTATTCCCAAATTCATTCGCTACCTCAAAGATTGTTTCTCCCCCAATTGCTTCTCGCGCTGATTCATGGAAAAGTAGCTGAATGTCTTTCTTACTTCGGCCAATTTTTTCAACTTTTACTTCTTTGGCAAGCTCTTTCATACGAGACACTTGGAAGAGATATTCAACCTCTTCTGGAAAATCTCCAAATCGATCCATCATCTCATCTTGTAAATCCATGATGTCTTTCAATGATTCAATTGACCGGAAGCGTTTATACATATCAATTTTCTGCTTCTCATCGTTAATATACGTACCAGGAATGTAAGCATCTACCTCAAGATCAATTTCAACGCTGAACGCTTTCTCTTTTGGTGCATCGCCTTTTCGTTCTTCAATTGCATCTTTTAACATCTGAGAATACAAATCGAAACCGACCGAATCAATAAATCCATGCTGTTCTGCTCCAAGAAGGTTACCAGCACCTCGAATAGAAAGATCGCGCATAGCGATTTTAAATCCGGAACCTAACTCAGTAAATTCTTTAATCGCTTGAAGGCGTTTCTCTGCTACTTCTGTTAGAACTTTATCTCGTTGATACGTAATATAAGCATAAGCAACACGATTCGAGCGACCTACTCGACCACGGAGCTGATAAAGCTGAGACAGGCCCATTTTATCGCCATCGTATACAAGAAGGGTATTGACGTTTGGAATATCTACACCTGTTTCAATAATGGTTGTACTAACGAGCACATCATAATTCCCATCAAGAAAATCAATCATCACAGATTCGAGCTCGGTTTCACTCATTTGACCATGAGCGTAGCTAACTCTCGCTTCTGGGACAAGCGTTCGAATTTGATCTGTCATGTAATCAATTGAATCTACACGGTTATAAAGGAAATAAACCTGTCCTCCACGTGCAAGTTCCCTTTCAATGGCCTCTCGTACAAGTGTCCCATTATATTCAACCACATACGTTTGTACAGGGAAGCGGTTTTCTGGGGGCGTCTCGATAACGGATAAATCTCGAACACCTAACATCGACATATGAAGCGTTCTTGGAATTGGTGTTGCAGTAAGGGTTAACACATCTACGTTCGCTTTTAACTTCTTGATTTTTTCTTTATGTGTCACACCAAAACGTTGTTCTTCATCGACTATCAGGAGGCCAAGATCATGATACGTGACGTCTTTCGATAAAAGTCGGTGTGTACCGATCACAATATCAACCGTACCGTTCTTAACACCCTTTAACGTCTCATTTTGCTCCTTCCTTGAGCGGAAGCGGCTTAATAGCCCAATGTTAATGGGGTGATCCGCAAACCGCTCCTGTATCGTCGCAAAATGCTGTTGAGCGAGAATCGTTGTCGGGACTAGAAAAGCCACCTGTTTTCCATCCATAATGGCTTTAAATGCAGCTCGAATACTAACTTCGGTTTTGCCATAACCCACATCACCACACAGCAATCGATCCATCGGACGTGTTTTTTCCATGTCTTCTTTAATTTCTTGAATGGCTCGGAGTTGATCATCCGTTTCCTGGTACGGAAAGGCAGCTTCGAACTCCCTTTGCTCTTCTGTATCCTTCTCAAACTTATGCCCAACACTCGCCTCACGTTCGGCATACAATTTAATTAAGTCGTCAGCTATGTCTTCAACAGAAGATTGAACTTTACGCTTTACTTTTTTCCATTCCGTTCCACCAAGTTTGTAGAGCTTCGGTTCTTTTCCTTCAGAACCTACATATTTCATCACTTGATCGATTTGCTCCACCGGAACATACAAATTATCATTACCCGCATAACTCACATAAAGATAATCTTTATGAATGCCGCTAACTTCTAGTGTGCGTATACCGAGATATTTCCCTATTCCGTGATTGACGTGAACAATGTAATCGCCCACCTTCAACTCTGAATAGCTTTTAATTCGTTCAGCATTCGACATCTTTTGAGAACGTCTTGGCTTTTTCGATTGTTTCGTGAATACTTCCGCTTCCGTTAGAACAGCTAGCTTCTGCATCGGGAGTTCAAACCCACCGTTTAGGCTACCTATTAAAATTTGTGGCTGCTGATGGGAAATCGGCGTATCTTGTTCTACCATCATCGCATTGATTTCATAATCTTCTAGAACTCGCTCAAGGCGCTTCCTTCGCTCTTCTGTTGCTGCAAGAAAAACAATGGCGTTACCGCTTTTTTTCCACCGCTCAATTTCACTAGTTAGTACTTTCATTTGACCATGGAAGTTCTGCATTGCTTTACTTGAAACATTAATAATGTTTTGTGGATTTGTATATGGAACGTGTCGTAAGAAGATCGATAAATAGATTGTTGAGTGAACAGGCTTTGCGAATAACGTATCGTAAGATCTCGATAAGGAAACAGATGACACAATTTCCCCCTGATTTAGGAGAGCTGTTTGCCATTCTGCTTCTTCTTTATCCAGATCAGAAGACATTTCTTGAATTCGGCTCACTTCATCAAAAACAACAAGACCATCCTCAGGTAAATAATCTAGTAAACTTGCAGGCTGGTCATAATAATAATCCATATACTTGATCACACCCTGAAAATTTTGCTCACTTTTCAGCTGATCAATTTCATACGTAATGTTTTCGTGCATGGCTTCTTTTACTTTCTGATCTTTCACTTTTTTTAGTGAATCCTGCAATTCTTTCTGAAGGCGCTCTGCCCCTCGTCGATAATTTTCTGGAAATAACACGACCTCATCTGCAGGTCCAATTGTAATGCGATCTGTTTTATTTGCAGATCGTTGAGACTCGATATCAAAAAACCGAATAGAATCCACTTCTGTATCGAATAATTCAATTCGGATTGGGCTATTTTCCGTCAAAGGATAAATATCGATAATACCGCCTCTGACGCTAAATTCGCCTGGTGAAGAAACCATTGGTACACGTTCATAACCCATAGCGACAAAAGTTGCGAGCGTTTCTTCTAAAGGAATGTCATCGCCGACAGCAAATGAAATCTGGCTTTTTTGCCAGATACTTTTTGGTGGAAGATATCTTCTAACGCCAGAAATTGGCGCAATAACGATCCCGTTTTTATTCTTCATCCAATAATTTAAAGCTTCCATTCGCTGTCCTCTTAATTCAGGGCTTGCTATGGCAATTTCTGAAGAAATGAGCTCATTTACAGGATACAAGTAAACTTCATCTTGAGAGACAAGCTCACACATATCTTCATAGAGCTTCTGAGCTTGATACAAATTGTGGGTAATAATGAGCTGAGGACGCTTTGTTTCATGATAGAGAGAGGCCATCAGAAGCATCCGAGCAGAACCAGCTAGCCCTGCAACAAGTTGTTCTTTAAGCCCCTCTTTCACCCCGGTAAACACGGACTGAAATTCATCGCCCTTACTAAAATATTCTCTTAAACCTAACATCGGTAAGTTATTCTCCCCTCTCACTATGGAAAAGTGCAAGCATGTCGTAAATCGTCTTAATACGCTAGTGCTGAAACGATGGACATTAACAAACTTGGCACAGAATCTAAAAAACCTCTAAAATCTATTGGTCTTGAAATCGGTTGGTTCCTTTGGTTAACGCAAAAATGCTTTGGACTCACTCCCAAAGCTTCTTACTGAATAAATGTATCAAGCTCATGAAAAGATGGCGATCGCTCCATGGCTTCATGGCAATCTTCGCAAATGGCTTTCACTTCAATTGTTCCATCATGGTGATAGTGAACCATTGTCTGGCGCTCCTTCTCAGTGAGCTGTTGAAACCCTAGTTCGTCAGCTGTGTGGTTTTGTTGTGACAGTCTTCCAATCTCCGTTCCACAGTGACGGCATACGTAATGAATATCCATAAAAGATCCTCCCTGTTCCTATCTTTTACTAGTATGGACGGGAGAATGACAGGATATTCACGAGTTATACTGATTCATCACTTCTGGAAAAGAGGTTGTTGTCCATGCTTCACACGCTTTTGCCGTTTGCTCGATAGCAAGTTGAATCGGCTCTATTTCTTCCTTTGAGAAAGGTTTTAAAACATAGTCAATGACAGTTTGGCGTGCTGATCGATCAATTCCGATTCGTACCCTCTTAAAATCCTGTGTATGGAGGTGTGTGATAATGGACTTCATTCCATTATGTCCACCAGCGCTACCTTTCTGACGAATTCGTACTTTACCAGTAGGAAGATCCAAATCATCATATATGACAAGCAAGTCCGCTACCTCAATATTAAAGTATTCCATCAATGGACGCACGGATTCTCCTGACAAATTCATAAAGGTTTGTGGTTTTAATAGATAAACGGCTTCTCCATTTACTACTCCTTTACCATATATACCCTGAAACTTCTTTTGATCTAACGAGATTCCCATCTCTTTTGCAAGTTGGTCAATCGCCATAAATCCTACATTATGTCTTGTATTAGAAAATTTCTTTCCCGGGTTACCGAGACCTACAATTAATTTCAACGGCTGACGCCCTACCTTTCATTGCTTTTCTTCTATCGTATCAAAAATTCGTGCACTTATTCACCCGAAGTATCTTTATCTTGAAAAAAAGACGTAACCCGTTCGGTTACGTCCTTGTTGTTTATTCTGTTTTCTTTGTTTCGTCACCAGTTTCTTCCTGATCTGCTGGTGGTTCTTCTGCTACCTCATCAGCTTCTTCTTCGTCTTCAACAGGCTCTTCTGTTGGAGGTACGATTGAAGCAATTGGCTCTTCATCATCTAGAAGAATTTCGTATTTATCACCTTTTGGAAGATCTCCAGCTTGTACAGCGTCACCCACGTTAAGCTCTGAAATATCGATATCGATGCTATCAGGGAAATCATTCGGCTTAGCTTTCACAAGAATTTCATGAAGCATTTGCTGAACGACGCCACCCTCTTTACTTCCTGCAGCTTCACCAGTTAAGTGAACTGGAACTTCTGCTTCTACTTCCTTGTTAAGGTCAACAGAATAGAAGTCAACGTGAAGAACGTGGTTTTTAATTGGATCAACTTGCATGTCATATACCATAACAGGATAAGTACCCTGTCCTTCGAAGTTTAACTCAATAACGCCATTTTTTCCGACCTGACGATATACCTTAATGAACTCAAGAGCGTCTACCTGTACCGGAGCGCTTTTGCGGTCTTTCCCGTAAAGAACGGCCGGAAGGCCTTCTTCAGTTTCGCGTAATGTTCTAAGTTCGCTTCTTTTTTTCGTATTACGATCTAATGCTTTTAATGTTGCTGCCATTATTAATCACCTTCCTGATTAGGTTTTACTCTACTATTATGAATACCCATAATCAGGAGGCAATAAACGTATTTTACTTAATCAAATAATTTACTTACTGAAAGTTGCTCATGAACACGGATGATTGCTTCACCAAGAAGAGGTGCCACAGACAGCTGTGTAATCTTATCGATTTGCTTGTCATTTGGAAGCGGAATCGTGTTCGTAATGGCAAGCTCTTTAATTTTAGAGTCATCAATTCGTTCAATTGCAGGACCTGATAAGACAGGGTGTGTACAGCAGGCAAACACTTCTTTTGCTCCGTTTTCGATGAGCGCGTTAGCTGCTAGCGTAATTGTACCGGCCGTATCAATAATGTCGTCAATAATAATGGCTGTTTTGCCTTCAATGTTACCAACAATATTCATAACTTCAGCCACATTCGGACGTGGGCGACGCTTATCAATAATCGCAATTGGCGCTTTTAAGCGCTCAGCAAGCTTACGAGCACGAGTCACTCCACCATGGTCTGGGGACACCACGACAATATCTTCAAGGTTCTTTTCTTCAAAGTGTTTCGCAAGCGTAGGAACACCCATCAACTGGTCAACCGGAATATCGAAAAATCCTTGAATCTGGGATGCGTGAAGATCCAACGTAATAAGACGAGTTACTCCTGCTACTTCAAGAAGGTTTGCTACCAATTTCGCTGTAATCGGTTCACGAGATCTTGCCTTACGATCCTGACGAGCGTATCCGTAATAAGGAAGCACAATATTGATTGTTTTCGCGGAAGCTCTCTTTAAAGCATCAATCATAATGAGAAGCTCCATAATGTTTTCATTTACAGGGGCACATGTTGATTGAATCACATAAACATCGCAGCCACGAATACTTTCTTCGATGTTAATTTGGATTTCTCCGTCACTAAAGCGCACAACAGAACATTTTCCCATTGGAACACCTATGTGCTCTACAATCTCTTCTGCAAGGTCAGGATTCGAGTTTAAACTAAACACTTTCAAATTTGGATCTAAATAATTAGCCATCGGCTGGTACCCCTCCATTTATTAATAAGAAAAACACAAATGCCATATCGACTCCTCAAAGCTTGAGCAGACAACACTCTTTTCATACTTTCTTATCCTATAAAAATCAATTATCCTTCTTCTTTGTTGCATAATCTTCTTTATTCGTCTGACGAGAGCGCGCAATGGATAGCGCCTGGTTAGGAACATCATCTGTAATAGTAGAGCCGGCAGCTACCGTTGCACCTTTGCCTACTGTTACAGGTGCGATCAAATTCACATTACAGCCAATGAATGCCCCATCTTCAACTTTCGTTAAGTACTTTTTCTGACCATCATAATTGACAGTAATAGAACCACAGCCAAGATTCACATCTTTTCCGATTTCAGCATCGCCGACATAACTCAAGTGAGATGCTTTGCTTCCATGGCCCATAACAGCTTTTTTCACTTCCACAAAGTTTCCAATCTTCACTTCATCACCGATTTGTGAAGCCGGTCGAATGTGGGCAAACGGTCCAATATTTACAGCATTTCCTACTTCGCTATCATGAATAACCGATTGTTTCACAACGGTCATATCTCCAACCTGACTATCTTTTATTTCAGTATTAGGTCCAACCTTAGCTTCTTCACCAATTGTGGTGTTCCCAATTATCATTGTACCTGGATAAATAACCGTATCTTGACCAATCACAGCATCTGGAGAGATGTATGTTGCATCAGGATCAATCAGAGTAACGCCATTACGCATATGTTTCTCATTAATGCGCTTTTTCATTGCAACTTCTGCTTTTGAAAGCGCAACACGATCATTCACGCCCATTGTTTCATCGAAATCTGCTGTTTGATAAGCTGCTACGACTTCACCTTGTTTTTGAAGAATCTCAACAACATCCGGTAGATAATATTCTCCCTGAGCATTTTCATTTTTCACTAACTGAAGCGTCTCAAAAAGGGTTTTGTTATCAAAACAGTATGTACCTGTATTAATTTCCGTCACTTGCTGTTCATCGTCAGTTGCATCTTTTTGTTCAACAATACGTTGAACACGTCCATTTTCATCCCGAATAATTCGTCCGTAACCAAATGGATTATCAGCGTCTGCCGTCAGAATTGTAGCTTTTGCACCCTTCTCCTCATGATATGTTAAGAGAGCATCCATGGTTTCTTTCGTAATGAGAGGAGTATCACCGCATACTACAAGCGTCACACCTTCATTATTTGCCAGTGTTTCTTGCGTCTGCATGACCGCATGAGCCGTTCCTAACTGTTCTTCTTGGAGAACATAATTGACTCGACTACCAAGTTGATCACGAACTTTCTCAGCACCGTGACCGACAACAGTGACAATGTTCTCAAGCTTAAGCTCTTCGAGTTGACCCACTACGTGCTCAACCATCGGCTTCCCACAAACGGGATGGAGCACTTTATAAAGCTTTGATTTCATCCGCGTGCCTTGACCTGCTGCTAATACCACTGCAAATCTATTCATGTATATGGTTCCTCCATCGCATCCTATTTTTCCACTTTGACTATATCTCAAAAACCCCTCATTTTCAAGGAAGTTCCTGAAATCCTCACCATATATGAGGCTGGAAAAGAAAGGTTGATGAACATTTCGATTCGTATTCTTTTATTCGGTCGTAAAACATAAAAAAAGTCTGGTCAATTGACCAGACTTTTGATCAGGAAGCTCCTGCTTCTTCATAAGCTGCTTCCATTTCACCAACACGATGGTATTCAGCTAAAACTGCAGTTTGAATCTTTTCCCTTGTATTCGAGGAAATTGGATGAGCGATATCGCGAAACTCTCCATCCGGAGTTCTTTTGCTTGGCATCGCTACAAACATGCCGTTATTCCCATCAATAACGCGAATATCATGAACGACGAATTCATGATCCATTGTGATGGAAGCGATTGCGCGCATGCGTCCTTCCGTATTCACACGACGTAGGCGAACATCTGTAATTTCCAACTCGAGTGCACCACCTTTTTCCATTAATTAGAGCATATATGCACTATTCAACTTATACTCAACAAATCCTTCTTCTAAATATAAAAAATGTTATAAAAATTTGCTGTTAGCAGCTCATAAAATCCATGTTCGACACAAATGAGAGAATCTAAACAGAAAAATCATTAAAAAAGACGCACTCAGTAAATGAGTGCGTCAACTTGATTAACCGACTAAGGCAATCACTTCTATTTCAATAAGGGCATCTTTAGGAAGTCGCGCTACTTCAACACAGGAGCGCGCTGGCTTGTGTGTATCAAAGTATTCCCCGTATATTTCATTAATCGCTCCAAATTGATTCATATCCTTAATGTACACGGTTGTTTTCACAACGCGATTAAGTGATGATCCCGCAGCTTCGAGAACAGCTTTTACATTCGAAAAGACTTGATGTGTCTGCTCTTCAATGGCGCCATCAACAAATGTTCCATCTGCTCGTAAAGGAATTTGACCCGAGCTATAAAACAGGTTGTTAACGATCATTCCTTGTGAATAAGGGCCAATGGCTTCTGGTGCTGATTTCGTGTAGACAGTTTTCATTCGTTCTCCACTCCTTCAGTTAATCGCGCAAGAAATTTTTTGTAGTTTCCTGGTGCTACCTGAATCGAACGTTCTTTCATATCGACTCCACCTAGGTTCATCATCGAGACATACTCTTCTACCAATCGTTCTTCTCCTTCACCTTCCGCTTCAACAAGAACGCCTATTCCAGCTACGTCAGCCTGGAACTCTTCAAGAAGGTTTACCATTCCTTGAATCGTTCCTCCCGCTTTCATAAAGTCGTCCACGATTAGGACATTAGCGCCAGGCTTCAAACTCCTACGAGCAAGAGCCATCGTTTGAATGCGTTTTGATGAGCCAGATACATAGTTAATACTTACCGTTGAGCCTTCCGTCACCTTGCTATCACGCCTTACGATAACAACTGGCACGTTAAGGTGGCTGGCCGCTGCATACGCAAGTGGAATCCCTTTCGTTGCAACGGTCATCACGCAATCAATTTTACGATCAGCGAACACAGATGCGAAAAGACGGCCAACCTGGTTCATAATTTCTGGATTCCCTAGGATATCAGTTAAATACAAATACCCACCTGGGAGAAGGCGATCAGGACTTTCTAAGAAATCACACAGCTCGCCAACAACGCGGTCTGCTTCTTCATCACTGATGAGCGGCATATATCGAACACCACCAGCTGCACCAGGAACAGTCAATAACGAGCCAACACCTTGTTGCTCGAAATTTTCTTTAATAATAACCAAATCTTCGCTGATTGAAGATTTAGCTGCGCCATAGCGCTCTGAAAAATAAGTTAGTGAAACTAAGCGGTGTGGATGCTCTAACATATACCTTGTCATGTCCACTAACCGAGAACTCCGTTTCATCTTCATAGAAGAACCTCCAAAAAATCCGAATAATTACTCATAATATATCACTAATGTACGGATTTATTCAAGGGTTCTTCTCACCTAGCAGACGAACCGCATAAACTTGACCACAAAAGCCTCTTAATCCATTATAAATTCGCTGCATTCTTGATTCGTGACGAGTTAGTCCAAAGACAGTGGGTCCACTTCCACTCATAAGGACGCCATCAGCACCTAGACTTTCCATTTTCTCTTTGATTTGACGCACTTCCGGGTGAAGTTTTAATGTCACATCTTCTAAAACATTTCCTAGAAGGTCACAAATGGCTTCGTAATTTTTGTCCTCAATCGCCTGCATCATCCCTTTTACATCTGGATGACCCATTTCACTTGTACGAAGACGTCGATAAACTTCTGCTGTCGAAACCCCAATCGACGGTTTTGCAAGAATGACCCAACACGGAGGAGGTGAATCGATCGGCTTGATAATCTCTCCTCGTCCCTTGGCAAGGGCAGTACCTCCATAAACGCAAAATGCCACGTCTGAGCCAATCTCAGAACCTATATCAGCAAGCTCATCATAAGTAAGTCCTAATTCCCAAAGTTCATTAAGACCTCTTAATGTTGCTGCCGCATCACTACTTCCGCCAGCTAATCCAGCTGCTACAGGAATTTGCTTATCGATTTTAATGGCAATCCCCTGTCGGATGTTAAATTTCTTTTTGAGGAGGGCTGCCGCTTGAAACGCCAAATTTCTCTGATCATCAGGTACAAAACCACTAGTGGATTCAATAATGATTTCATTCCGTCTTAGCTCGGTTAACTCAAGACGGTCCGCCAGATCTACATTCGTCATAACCATTTCCACTTCATGAAAGCCATCAGGTCGTTTATGAAGCACATCAAGTGCTAAGTTTATCTTCGCTGGCGCTTTCACACTCAATTTTTTTCTCATCTCGTTCACCTACATTTTCGTCCTACCGTTCGACATTTTAACTTACTGTGAATTATTGTAACACAACAACCCTAAAAGAAAGAAACAGATTAAAAAGGAGTGTAGCAGCATTTCGCAACAAAAAAAGCCCCTGGCTATTAGCCAGGAGCGGTCGTCACAGGGTTCAGTGTTTTTGTTGGTTTCCAAGCTGTTCTTCTGCTAGTTGAATCGCACGCTTCACGATGTTACCTGCATCGCGAGCTTTAATTCCTCCCCAACCTTCTTTCTGAACCGTATCATAAAAGCCAAGCTCTTTCGCAATTTCTTCTTTCAAATGATCGGACATAATCCCTCTACGTCTCGCCATGCCAATCAAGCTCCTTTCTATCCTGTGACACACTTAGTTTGAGGATAGAAAGCAACCATTATACTACGAATATGTAACCATAAAAGGGAATAAATCTTTCTAAAGAAAGCAAAAAAGCAGTTAGACCAATTGCCTTAACCGCTTACTGCCGCTTGTTCTTCATTAAATGTAATTTGTACTGTATCTGTAAGAATATCTGTGTAGCTGTACGACACGCGCTCAAATGCGTTAGTGTCCTGATCCAGCTTAACTATGAACACTGCCGGGTAGGTTTCTTCAAGGATGCCTGAACGTTGAATTGTCTTTCTGCGACCTCCGTTTGCCTTTAAGGTCAAGCGTTTGCCAACCTGAGATTGTAACGTTTGTTTGATCTCAATAATCGTTTTTGCCATCGGAACCTCCACCTCACTTAGACAAATTATAACATCTTTTGCACCATCTTGTCAAATAAAACTTAAATTATAACAACGAAGCAAAAACAATGTCAATTGTTATTTACTACTGATGTGCATTTTTATTATTTCTTAATTTGTCGAAAAATATGTGTAATCGATGAAAACTGTTTATTTATAGGCGTTTTCATTATAGATAGCATGTCTTTTTCTGACCCGTCTCTTTACCAGAAACTTAAAAGATAGAGTAAAAAAAGAAAACGGATGAGTATCGCTACCATCCGTTCTTTCACTCTGAATAATCTTCATTTTCTTTCATAGGCATGCCAGTTCGCAGTATTCCTTTCGTTTCAACGCCTCCAAGGCCGTCTTCACCGGTTAACGTATTCCTTAGAGCATCCCAAACGTTCACATGGTCAGTAAATGACGTGAGCGCGATTTTAGACACAATAAAAACGGGATCCAACATATGGATGTTAATTCTTGAAGGTGAGCTTGCAAAATTAGCACCCGCTCGAATTAATGATTCAAAATGAGACTGACACGCGCCGGCAAAAATCACAAGATGATCGAGGTTCGGAAAAATACTTCTTACTTCTTTTACTGCACGAACAAAATAGCGTGAGTTACGATAGGACTGCAAATCTTTTTTTTCGCCTTTATGTTTACTATACGCATCATGTCCTGTTATCACTAGAATATCTGGTCTTACATTGTTAACTAATTTAATGATATTCTCAGGAATTTCACTTTCTTTCATATACAAACCATAGACTGGAACTCCTAAACGCTTATACATTTCTAAACATTTGCTTAAATAAAGTGGATCGCCATCAATATGAAGAATTTTACCTGGAAGTTCAAAGAAACTCGTTTCTTTCTTAAAATGGCTAGTAGCCGAATATTCTCGCTTCATACGTAACAACTGATAATCTTGTCTGAACAAGCGAAACGAATAATCCTCTTTCTCTTTCGACTGCTCTCGCCTCATTTTATGTTCACTTGAGTCAATTAACACGAGATCGTCATATGGGGCATCTGCGATGAGCCTCATATCTTCACCTACGAGCTCTGCTGACTTGTTCGCTTCGTTTAATCTCGTAACACGGAAGATTAAATCACAGCCGTATGAACGCCTTGCAACGATATCTCCTTCTTTCATCGTCATCTCTTCCCTCCACGCCTCTTGACCTTTAAACGAAACGATGGCTCCTTTTTCTACTATATGAGAAGTTTTCGAAAAGATGTTTTTCTAGAGCTGATTAAGAGTGTCGACCAGCCCTTACCATACGAAAGCAAAAGCGAATAAAAAAAACACCCTCTAAGGTGTTTTTCAAATCAAGTTCTTCGCTTATAAAATGCATTGCTTAATGCCGCAAACTCTTCCATGGAGAGTGTTTCTCCACGACGTCTTCCATCAATTCCTGTTTCTGTTAATACTTCTTCAATCATTGGCTTTTGATCTTTGCTCAGTAAATTATTTTGCAAGTTATTTAATAATGTTTTTCTGCGCTGACCAAAACTTGCTCGAATAACTTCAAAGAAATAAGCTTCATCCAAAAGATCAACAGGAGGCTTCTCGCGCAACTCTAAATGAAGTACAGCAGAATCAACATTGGGTTTAGGGACGAATACCGTTTTAGGAACAGTTAAAGCGGTTTTTGCTACGGCATGATACTGAACAGCTAGTGAAAGCGATCCATATTCTTTTGAGCCAGGTTTAGCTGCTATACGCTCAGCCACTTCTTTTTGGATCATTACCACAATACCACGAACCGGCAGTTTTTCTTCTAATAACTTCATCAGAATAGGGGTTGTCACATAGTATGGAAGGTTTGCCACCACCATTAAATCCTGACCTTCTTCAAATTCTTCAGCGATAACTTGATGAACGTCTGCTTCTAACACATCGCTATGGCGGATATGAACATGGGGGTAAGGTGATAGCGTATCATCCAGAATTGGGAGAAGGCGCTGGTCAATTTCAAACGCCACTACTTTCTTTGCTCGTTTCGCAAGTTTTTCTGTGAGCGCACCAATTCCAGGACCAATTTCGATGGCACCTGACTCAGGTGATAATTGAGCCTGATCGACAATTTTAGTTAGGACATTTGAGTCAATTAGAAAGTTTTGTCCAAGACTTTTCTTAAATGTAAAGCCATATTTTGAGAGTATTTCTTTTGTTCTAACGGGGGTTGATATTTCTTTATTCATTTCTCTTCCTCCTGTAACACTTCTTCGAGTGCCTGACGAAACTCTTCTTTTGATATTTGAAACATTTGAAGTCGTTTGAATAGCTGCTTGCCATTCATATAGCCCATCTGCAACCGCTCACCAAGAGCTTTTCTTCTCTCCTTCGCACGATCACCAACCACAAGACCTGCTGCAATTAAATCTTCCCATTCAATTAAAACCTCTGGTGTCTCAAACTCTTCTCTTACTGAAAGGATGGCCTCTTGAATATCCTGAATCGAAGCGTGCTCGATCCCAACTTTTTTTCCATTTGAAGAGATCGCTCGCTTTTTGTTAAGAAAAGCATGCTTGCATGAAGGAAGTCGCTCGCTTATGATCTGTCGAATACGTGTCCCAGGATAATCGGGGTCTGTAAAAACAATAACGCCTCTTCTCTTCCAGGCTAATTCAATTCGTATGAGCGTTTCTTCACTAATTTCTGAACCATTTGTTTCAAGCGTATCAGCATCTAAAGCACGCTTAACAGCCAGCGTATCGTTCTTACCCTCTACGATAATAACTTCTTTTACTTTCACTCTGTTTCCTCCATAATACGTAACCGATTCTATTTATAACGCGTGAATTCTTTTAGTTTTCCTCATTAAACTTTTCTTTATCATACAAAAAACACAGAGAGAGATTTGCCTCACTCTGTGTTAATAGCATATCATAGATCGATCACTAATCGAGAATTGTAATTTGGACGGTCTTATTTCCCCATGCATAGGCCTGTGACTTGGATGAGAAAAAGACGTCAATTTTATTCCCTTTGATTGCTCCCCCTGTATCAGCAGCAATCGCCGTTCCATATCCTTCAACAAATACTTTTGAACCAAGTGGAATAACACTCGGATCAACCGCAATCACTTTCGCATTAGGATTGGACTTTAAGTTAAACCCAGTCGAAGTAATTCCTGAACATCCTGTACAGTTTGCTGTGTATGCTGTAGTTGATACGTTAAGTACTTTACCAGCAGGTTCACTTTTAGCTTTTGGTTCAGGCTTCTTCACATCAGCAGCAGGCTCAGGCTTACTAGACGACTTCGTTGATTTAGTAGGCGTTGTTGAAGGCTCACTACTTGTTTTAACAGCTGTTTGCATAATCACCTGAGTTCCAACAGCAACGATTTTGTCACTGCTTTCCTTCACAACATCGGTTTTCTTAAGTTCACGTGAAACCTCTTTGCCATTTTCTAAAACAACTTCATAATGTTTCTCTTGTTTGCCTTCTTGTCCATCTTCTACTACTTTTTCAGTTCCTTTTTGCATCGAGCTATCGTTTTTCTTAATGGTTGCATAATCGATTGGTTCTTCCACTACATCGGTGACCTTTTCTACTCGAATCACGTTGATTGTCGAGTTCGCTTTTACATTCTCGTCTTTTCCTGGCTCTACACGATCAAGTTCTCCAAGTTGAATGTTCTGCTGTTCTAAAAAGCCAGCGACCGTAGTCGAAGTTGTCCAAATATCATTCTGCTTTCCACCGTCATTTACAGCCACTTTAAACGCCTCATCAACTGCAATTGTCATATCTTCCTTCAATTCATCATCGAGAGAAACAGACATTTCATCACGTTCTTTTAGCTTGATATTCTGATCTTCTAGAAAACCTTTAACAGTCTCTTGCGTTGACCAGACCTGTTGATCCTTGCCATTAACCGACAGTGTTACTTGAAAAGCCGGCTTCCATTCAATCACGTCAACAGCATCCAGCTGTGCTGATAAATCGTGACTTAAATAATCATGAGCATCAGGACTCAAGTTTTCATCTTTTAATAACTCCGCAACTGTATCTGCATGTGTATCTACTAACTTCTCTTCCCCATCAAGGACAAGCGTGACCGAAGCTTTTGTAGTTTCAAACACGATAAAGCCGGAGACTAAACCCAGTACAATTACACTTAAGCAAATCATGAATACGTTCTTTCCGCCCTTAAGACGAGCAAAAAAGTTTTCCATGTTCGATTTCATTGTCATAGATCCCCCCTGAACCGACTGTGTTTCATAAAGAAAAGCTTCTGACTTATCCCCTTATTACGAGATTAATAGAAAAGGTTTTATTTTCACTATTGATGGGGAAGTTTCTGAAAAAAGCATAAGATGATCTCTTTTTTTAACGACAACGGTTTTGATTAGCGATTGATTCCAAATAGGTTCATCGCATTTTCAGATGTTCTTCTTGCTAATTCTTCGTAGTCCATTCCCTTTAACTCCGCAATTTGCTCTGCTACAAGCTTTACGTAAGCAGGCTCATTTCGTTTACCTCGGTTTGGGTGCGGTGCTAAAAATGGACAATCTGTTTCAATAAGCAAACGATCAACTGGTATTTCTTTCGCAACTTCCTTAGGTAGTTTAGCGTTTTTAAATGTCACTGGACCACCAAGAGAAATGTAGAAATTCATCTCAAGACACTCATTTGCCTCTTCTACAGTTCCAGCGAAACAATGCATAATGCCGCCTACTTCTGCTGCATTTTCTTCCTTCAATACCTCAATGACATCTCTCGTCGCTTCACGATTATGTATGATGATCGGTAAATTCACTCTTTTCGCAAGCGCAATTTGCTTACGAAAAACGTCTTTTTGTATGTCATGAGGTGACTTGTCCCAATGGTAATCAAGGCCCATTTCGCCGATTGCAACGACTTTTGGATGGCCAGCAAGTTCTTCAATCCACTCGAGGTCTTCCTCTTTCATGTCAATTGCATCAACAGGGTGCCAACCTACTGCTGCGTAAAGAAAATCATACTTTTCTACAAGCGCCATAGCATGTGTAATGGTTTCACGATCAAAACCAACCACAACCATCTTACTGACTCCAGCTGATTGAGCTCGCTCAATCACTTCTTGTTGATCTTCGGAAAATTGTTCAACATTCAAATGTGTATGTGTGTCGAATAGCATGTCAAAACTCCTTCTCCGCTCTAGTACGATGCTAGTGTACCAAATGTCCTAGTTTTTTTCTAAGTCTAAACAGTTTCATTTTAATTACAATTTGTTTACAACGAACAAAAAATAAGTTAGAATATTCTGTATATTAAGGCTTTCTATCATAGTTTGCTTTGCTTTTATGATGTACAAGCGAAGGAAATCCACTCATAAATCCTCTATTTATTTACAGGGATAAATTGTGAAATGAAAAGTAAAAAAGACCCGGTCTGATTAAGACCGAGTCTTGAGTGATTATTTAATTTGAGTTCCATTCGGCAAACTTTCAGCAATGGTCGACAATTTTAGTTCACCATCGTGTTCACCTGCTAGAATCATGCCTTCAGATAATTCTCCTCTTAGGGTTACTGGCTTAAGATTGGATACACAAACGACCTTCTTGCCGATGAGATCCTCTGCTTTATAATGTTTTGCAATTCCTGAAACAACCTGCCTTGTTTCATAACCGAGATCTAACTTCAATTTCAAAAGCTTATTTGCTTTTTTAACCGGCTCAACTTCCAGCACTTGAGCTACTCTTAAATCAACTTTTGTAAAGTCATCAATTGTAATTTCATCTAGATCTGGTTTTTCTACAGCAGGTGCTTCTTTCACAACATTGCCACCCATCTGTTCGACGATATAGGCAACCTCTTCTTCACGATCAAGACGTGGGAAAAGTGGTGCATCTTTTTGAACAGTCGTACCACCGTAGCCTTTTTTGAATCCTAATGAATCCCAGCTTGTTTTCTCACCTTCTGCTATTCCCAGCTGCGCCCAAATCTTTTTAGGCGTTTGCGTTAGGAAAGGCTGTAAAAGAATACCAACTTGTCTTAACGATTCAGCAAGATGAACCATTACGGCGCCAAGTTTCTCCTTATTAGCCTCATCTTTTGCAAGAATCCAAGGTTCCGTTTCATCAATGTACTTGTTCGTACGACTAATGAGCTGCCAAATGGATGCTAGCGCTACAGAAAACTCCATATTCTCAAGAGAGTTTTCTACTTTTGAAATGGTGGAATCGACCATCTCAACGAGAGTATCGTCAAAAGCGGTAACAGACCCTTGATAAACAGGTACTTCACCGTCAAAATATTTCGCAATCATGGCTACTGTTCGATTTAACAAGTTACCAAGATCGTTAGCTAAATCATGATTAATTCGTTCAACAAAGCTCTCTGGTGTAAAGACGCCATCTGAACCAAACGGTACTTCGCGTAATAGATAGTAACGCAACGCATCCAAACCATAACGGTCGATTAATGTTACGGGATCTACGACGTTACCTTTTGATTTCGACATTTTTCCATCTTTCATTAACAACCATCCATGAGCAAAAACTTTCTTAGGAAGAGGAAGATCAAGAGACATTAACATAATCGGCCAGTAAATCGTATGGAAACGAACGATTTCCTTACCAACAAGATGGACATCGGCTGGCCAAAACTTATTATAAAGCTCATCATTTTCAGTTCCATACCCCAGGGAGGTGATGTAATTGGACAACGCATCAATCCAAACGTAAATGACGTGTTTGGGATCGCCAGGAACTTTAACGCCCCAGTCGAAAGAAGTTCGCGATACGGCAAGATCTTCAAGACCAGGCTTGATGAAGTTGTTGATCATTTCATTCTTTCTAGATTCCGGCTGGATAAACTCAGGATTATCTTCGTAAAATTTCAGGAGACGGTCAGCATATTTACCCATTTTAAAGAAATAAGATTCTTCCTTCACTTTTTCTACTTCTCGTCCACAGTCGGGACACTTGCCATCAACTAACTGGCGTTCAGTAAAGAAAGACTCGCACTGAGTGCAATACCATCCTTCGTACTGGTCAAGATAGATATCGCCTTTCTCGTACATCTTTTGGAAAATTGTTTCGACAATCTCTTCGTGTCGCTTCTCTGTTGTGCGGATAAAATCGTCGTAACTAATGTCTAATTTATCCCAAAGGTCTTTAATACCCGCAACGATGTCATCAACATATGATTGAGGCGTAACACCTTGTTCCTGAGCTTTCTTTTGGATTTTTTGTCCATGCTCATCGGTTCCAGTTAAGTATTGAACTTCAAAGCCTCTTAGTCGCTTGTAACGAGCCATTGCATCGCCAGCTACTGTTGTATAGGCATGGCCAATGTGTAGCTTACCGCTAGGATAATAGATCGGTGTCGTAATATAAAACGTCTTGTCACCCATGTTGCTTCCTCCTTGATTAAAACAGTTATAAGTGGAACGTCTCGATCGTTCTTTAAAAACAAAGAATTCCCCACCTTAACGTCCAAATGAACTCACGTTTTGAGGTGGGGGCTACTAGATAAAAAGCTCCCGTCCCACCTTGGACGAGAACATTAGCACCTTTTAACTACAGCCTGCAATTGCGTTCCGCTATGTACGTCACTTCTTCATCAAAATATAACTAATTTAAGGAATAATTGCAAGGAAGCGGAGCTTAAATCCTTTTTACCTACACAAATTTACAATTCATGTCGAAGGATTTACAAGAAAATTGTCGAATTATTATTATAGGCAAGTCAGGTTTTGGCAATTTCATAGTACTATAAATCCCTTAACGTACCTTTTTAAGGAAATATTTACCCATTCAAAAGGATTGACGCTAATGGGAAACACTGGTATTATATAGAACATAAATAGAGAAATTTGTCGAATCCTGACGGAATTAATAAAAAATTGGGAATAGGGGAGTATAAAACATGAAATCTACTGGTATTGTACGTAAAGTTGACGAGCTTGGCCGTGTTGTTATTCCGATCGAATTACGCCGTACACTTGGTATCGCAGAAAAGGACGCTCTTGAAATCTATGTTGACGACGAGCGCATCATCCTAAAGAAATATAAGCCTAACATGACTTGTCAGGTAACTGGCGAAGTATCCGATGACAACCTTGCAATCGGTAATGGCAAGCTTATTCTTAGCAAAGAAGGCGCAGAGCAAGTATTGGAAGAAATTCAAAAAGCTCTTGCAAAATAATATTAGTTTACAAAAGCTCCTGCCTTGGCAGGAGCTTTTTTTCAACATGATTATTCGACATGATAGACCTGATAGACCTCCCGTTTCGGAAGTTCTCTTTCAACAGATACCTGTTTGATCGCATCTTTACTTTTCATTCCCTCATTAATATAATGCTCAACGTGTTCTTGGACAGAAAGGGTTGCCCACCAATGTTCTTCATTTGACTCTTCTTCATTACCACCTTCAACAATGACGCAGAATTCACCACGAATCTCTGACTGTTCACACCATTCCAACACATCTTCTGCAGTTCCACGGATAAATTCTTCATACCGCTTCGTTAATTCTCTCGCTATTACAACTTCTCTATTGCCAAGTACTTCAATGATTGCTTTCATCATTTCCTTTAACCGATGGGGGGCTTCGTAGAACAAAATTGGCGACGGAATTCCTTTTAGATGAGAAAGTTCCTTTTTTCGCTCCTTTTTCTGGCGCGAGAGAAAACCGTAATAATAGAAATGTTGGGTCGGTAACCCTGATGCTATAAGTGCAGTAATCGCTGCATTTGCTCCTGGCAAAGGAATAACAGGAATATTTTCAGCAACGCAAGAAGATACAATTTCATAACCAGGATCTGAAATAGCAGGCATTCCAGCATCACTAATCAGGGCGATAGTTTGTCCTTCTCTTAAACGTTCTAATAATTTATGGCCACTAGACTCTTTGTTATGCTCATGATAACTAATTAACTTTGTTTCAATTTCGAAGTGGTTCGTCAATTTTTTGGATTGTCTCGTATCTTCTGCTGCAATAAGATCAGCGTCTTTTAAGGTCTGAATTGCACGAAAGGTCATATCGTTTAAATTGCCTATTGGGGTCGGGACGAGATAAAGCTTACCTGTCTCGGTCTCTTTGTAGCTTTGTTGACTCCACATGATTTTGCCTCTCTTCTTTTATAATCTTTTCTTTTTGAGCGCGCGATCGTTGTTTGATCTGATACTCTACTTGCATCGCTTCACGCTTTGTCTTGAACTCCGCTTGGTAAACGAGGGTTAACGGACCTCTTCCCCTTGTATATTTCGCACCTTTTCCACATTCATGCTGAGCCAACCGATGTGATAAATCAGTCGTATAGCCAGTATAATAGCTTCCGTCGCCACACTGCACTATATACACATAGTGATTAGAGCTCTGCATAAACATGTCTCATTTCATCAGTGTAGTGATTGTCGTCTCGATACACAATGAAGGGCGGCAATACTTTTAAATCAGGTTTTCCATCTTTAATTCCTTCAATTAACAATGTATTTGCTTCTTTACCAGCTTTCGGATAGACGAGCTGCATCCTTTTTGGTTCGATTCGATACTTTCGCATTAATGTCATAATGTCCAGTAATCTTTCAGGACGATGCACAAGGGATACCTTACCGCCCTGCTTAACTAATTGGCTACAGGATTGAATGACATCTTCAAGGGTACACATCACTTCATGTCGAGCGATAGTAAGATGCTCGTTTAAGTTACGCTGCTCGTTTCGCCTACTTTTAAAATATGGTGGATTACACGTAACAGCATCATATGATTCCCGTTTAATGGTTGAAGGTAATTCACGAATATCCGCATGATGGAGGGTTAATTGAGCGCTTAGTTTATTTAATTCAATACTCCTCTGCCCCATATTAAAGAGGCGATCTTGAATTTCCACCCCTTCAATCGTAACTTCACTTTTCCTCGATATTAACAGCGGGATAATACCGTTTCCTGTACAAAGATCGATTATCTTTCCACGCTTGATTGGAACCCATGCAAACCTAGCTAGTAAGATTGCATCTAAGGAAAAAGAAAAAACAGTTGGACTTTGAATAATGCTTAGTTCGTTTTCAACGATGTAATCAATTCGTTCATCACCGTTTAATTGCATGATGCTGTTCTCCTATCTATATGAATTGTTTATCAAATCACTCGAAAGTGTAAAAAAGGTCTTTCCAGATACGGAAAGACCAGATCACTACTTTTTATTTAAGAATGACAGGCAGAAAAGGCAATCTCCTTCTGTCCGAATACTACCATAGTGGAGATTACATATATGAAAACCTTCCTGGTACAACCTGGCAAGATTATCATAGCCTTCTCCAACTTCTGGTTTACCACGCTTCTTCTTGCCAGATGAATGACTCTTCGGCTCTGAAGTTTGTTCTAACCGCTCTCGCAAGTGGTGATTCTCAATTTCGAGATGGTGATTTTCTTCCAGCAGTCCTGCAAGATGTTCTTTAAGTTCGCCTAATTGTTTGTATAAGTCACCAATCTGTTCTTCCATTGAGCTTACACGTGAAAAAACTTCTTTTTTCTCCACTTCCGTTCCACCTCAATCAATCTGTGGCTTGCGTAGATACTGCACCGTCTTGTATTAATTCATCAAGCGTATATTCTGTCACGCGGTTAAGTTCGAACAATTCGACCTGAACAAGACGTTCCAATATATTCAACCCAACAACTTTTCCTTTGCCCTGTCCGGTATGAATCGTCTTCCCAACGTCTGGAAGCTCTTTTTTACCAGACTCATAAGCATCGTTCTCATACTTCAAGCAACACATTAATCTGCCGCAAAGTCCTGATATTTTAGCAGGATTTAAGGATAAATTTTGATCTTTCGCCATCTTTATTGAAACAGGTTCAAAATCGCCAAGCCACGTTGAGCAACAAAGCATTCTGCCACACGGTCCAATACCACCAAGCATCTTCGCTTCATCGCGTACCCCAATCTGACGAAGTTCAATTCTTGTTCGAAAAATGGATGCGAGCCCTTTCACAAGTTCGCGAAAATCTACTCTTCCATCTGCTGTGAAATAAAAAATAATTTTATTTCGATCAAATGTATATTCCACATCAACAAGCTTCATATCAAGCTTGTACTCTTCAATTTTAGAAACGCATACATCAAATGCTTCTTCAGCTGCATGTTTATTATCTTCGACCGCAAGACGATCTTTCTCATCGGCTATGCGAATTACTTTCTTAAGAGGAAGAACGATATCTTCTTCATCAACTTGCTTGTTAGCTAATACAACTTTCCCAAATTCAACCCCTCTGGCAGTCTCCACGATAACAAATTCTTTGTCGGACACCTGGAGGCTACTCGGATCAAAGTAATAGATCTTCCCCGCTTTTTTAAAGCGAACGCCAACTACTTCATACACAAACTTATCCCTCCCGTAACCTGAGCACTAGCTGTTCCATCACAAACTGTGGGTTTGTGTTTGCACTCAGACGTCTTTTGGCATCGAGTATCGCCATCATATGCTGACTTATCTTCTTTCTTCCGAATTGAAGGGCATAACGTTCGAGCTTATCCTTCTGATCTGCATAGACAATCCGATTATCCTGCAGTTGTATTTTCAATAAATCCTTATACCAAAAAAGCATAAGGTTAAGGCCCATATCCTGCTGCGTTTTATCCTTAAAATGTGCTAGCCATTTGTCATGGATCGTTAGGAAAACCTGATGAGGTCTTTCCTTCAACTCTTCAGTCAATTGTATCACTATCGCTCTTGCCTGTGCAAACCACTCATCAAGTGCAAGCTCCTTTGCTGCACGCTGATCATTCGTTAGCTGAGCAGCCGATTTAGCAAGGTATGAGGGCACTCCATCATTTATAAGAGCTTCCTCCACTCCATTTGTTGAAAGTGGCTGAAAGGTAATGACCTGACACCTCGAATAAATCGTCGAAAGAATGTGCTGCTTTTGTTCAGTTAACAAAATCGCCATCGTCATTTGCCCCGGCTCTTCTAGGAATTTAAGTAAACTATTTGCAGCCTGCGTTGTCATTCGATCTGAATGATTCAAGATATAAACTTTTTTTCGAGACTCAACTCCAAGATAGGAGAATTCCTTTTGTAACTTTCTTATTTGATCAATTTTAATTGATTGACCTTCAGGCTCTATGAGGTGAAGGTCCGGGTGGTTCCCTGAATCAATTCGCTTGCAGTCTTTGCAGTGTTGACAAGGCTCAATCCCCGTACGTTCCTGACAAAAATAAGTTTTTGCCATATGAACGGCGACATCTTTTTTACCAGTTCCTGCTCCACCATCAAATAAGTACGCATGAGAAAGACGATCCTTTGTGAAGCTGTTAGTTACCATCCTAACAACCGTAGGCTGACGTTCTTTTAATTCATTCCAATCTACCATTTCTATCCCTCATCCTACCGTATTAAAAATGATGGAAAGCCTCTACTGGAAGAACAAACACCGTTGCTCCTCCTACCGACACCTCAACAGGATAAGGGACATAAGAGTCCGCATTTCCTCCCATTGGAGATACCGGTGCCACCATTTGCTCTCTGCTTTGGCAATTGTCTTTAATGATATCAAGAAGCTTTTGCACACGATGGTCTTCTGTACCAATAAGGAATGTTGTATTTCCTGCACGCAAAAATCCACCGGTGGTCGCAAGCTTTGTCGCCTGAAAATTATGGTCGACCAGGGCGTTGGATAAGCGATTGCTATCTTTATCCTGTACGACAGCCATGACTAACTTCATTTGTATCCCTCCCTGGGCGGCAAATTCCCACCCTTTTATTTGCTATTAGTAGAATAATTATCCCAAAGTGTTTTAAAATCCTTTATTATAGAGGAAAAAATCTCATCAACATTTTGCTCACCATTAATTAAATGAATCCGGTCTTTATTATCTTTATATAGTTCCAAAAAGGCTTCTCTTACTTTTTCATGATAAGCTGTTCCTTTTTGTTCAATGCGGTCTAGTTGATTTCTAGCAATCATTCTTTCTTTACCAACGGAAACTGGCAGATCAATCATATAGCTCCGATCCGGTGTAAGTCCACCGGTAGCAAATTCGTTAATGACCTTCACACTTTCCACATCTAATCCAAGCCCAACTGCCTGATATGCAATTGATGCATCAACAAAGCGATCACAGATCACAAGGTACCCTTCATTTAATGCCGGAATGATCTTCTCCCTTACGTGCTGCGCACGCGATGAAGCATAAAGAAGAACTTCTGTCTCATCCACCATCTCTTTATGTTCTGGGTTCAAAATCAACGAACGAATCTGATCACTGATTGCTGTACCCCCAGGCTCTCGTGTATGAATAAAACGAATCCCCTCTTCATTTAAATAATCAGCTAGTTTCTGAACCTGTGTGGATTTACCCGCACCATCTGGTCCTTCAAAAGTTATAAATAATCCTTTCAATGCCCTACTCCTCATCTCTTGCAATCTCAATCATGTCACCATCTAATCCTTGTATGTGCCCACCAGCACGTAAAATCATATCTAACTGTTCCATTTTCTCTAATTCAATTCGTTCACCCGGTATGACAATAGGAACACCCGGTGGATAGGGAATGACAGCTTTTGCTGCAATCAATCCCTTCGCCTCAGTTATCTTAACCTTCTCTTTCATCATCGTCTCCAACTTCGCAAAGGAATAAGCAGGAAAAGTAATATCTTCATCAGCTATCTTAATTAATGACACGTTAAAATTAGCTTCATCTCTGAGAGAAGCAATTTTTTTAAATGCCTGTAATCCCCGGTCAAAAACCTTCTTATTAGAAGCAATTGGGCATACAAGTAAAACATTTAAAGGATCACTAAGCTCAACAAATACATTCTCATTTTCAAGTTTCTTTGCTAACTCATATCCCGACATGCCAAACAACTGTACCGTAATTTTGAGAGGATCAAGCTGGTGATACGCTTGACCTACATCCCCTATGACGCTTATACCAGGAACCTCACTTAGTTGTTTCTTAAATTGATGAACCTCTTCTAAAATAAGACTAAGCTGATCATCTCTCAGCGAAAAAAGATAGTGTCTCGCTAAATCGAGCGAAGCCATAATTGGATAGGAAGGACTGCTTGATTGAAAAAGTTGTAAATAGTCATTGATTGCATCCCTATACGTTACATTCCCTACGTGTAAGTAAGAACCCATCGTCATAGCAGGTAGGGTTTTGTGGGCAGATTGAACAACCACATCTGCTCCTTGCTTTAAAGCACTCTCAGGGAAAAACTCCCCTTTTACAAAATGTGCACCGTGCGCCTCATCAACTAGAACCGGAATTCCATTCTGGTGAGCATAAGAGATAATCGGCTCTAGGTTAACAGTCATTCCATAATAATTTGGATTGGTTAGTACAATCACTTTGATATCTTTATATTGATTCAATGCACGACGTATGAGATCGAGTGTTACTCCTGTTGGCACCTGACTTGCTTCATCAATAGATGGGCTGAGAAAAATAGGTCTAGCTTTAGCTAAGCGCAGTCCATTCAATACGGATTTGTGACAGTTCTTCTGAACAAGAACACGGTCTCCTTCAGAACATAACGCCATGATCATCGCCAGGTTCCCAGCTGTAGAACCCCCCACCAAAAAGCGACTTTCAACACTTCCATAGAGATGAGCAGTAAGCTGCTCTGCTTTTTTAATTGGACCATCTGCATGATGAAGATCATCTAGTCCAGAAAGTTCGGTTGCATCTATTTTCAATAAGTCTTTATATAAATCATCCGCACGTTTATATGTAGAAAAACTCGTCCCATTCTTATGCCCAGGGACATGAAAGGAAAGAGGATTTTGATCTTTCCACGATAGTAGAGCTTCATATAATGGAGCTTGATCCATTTTGTTCATTAAATCAACTTCAATCTATTGAAGAGTCATTTCCTTATACTAGTATTCTATCATTATCTCGACTATCGGAGAAGTAAAGGGATAAGCAAATCACTATGATTCTCCCTTCTTTAGGTCAAGTAAAAAACAGATAGCTTATGGAACAGCTATCTGCTTATGCTAATCGACTTAGTCGTAGTTTGCGTAGTTTTTCAAGGTAAAATTGATAGTTTTCATGACTGGTCTCTGTTTGAATGACCTTTCGCTCACAGTCATGACAGATAAAACGATCACAAATATGGATGCCTTTGAAACTGTGCTCTTCACAAACAAGACAGCACTCGCTGCTCTCCCTGATTGTCTTCTCCATCTTCCCACCTCCATGGTAAAAGCATTGCCCAATTATAGCGGATCTATACCGATTTTTTAATTTAAGCTGAATTTTCGCTTCTTTCTAAGGATATGTGCCTGTAACTTATCCCGTGTCTGTGATTTACGAAAAGAAAGAAAATTTCAAAGGTATATTATCCTTATCGCTCAAGGAGATATGTGAAGGTAGCAAGTTTATTCCGCGAATTTGAGATTAATTCCGCGAACGTGTTGAATGAGGGATTTGAGCTAGTGAAAATTCGTCCACAAAACCATACAAAAAAGCGAGAAACCGTTTGGTCTCTCGCTTCTTTTCAGTTGCCCAGCGACGTCCTACTCTTGCAGGGGGAGATCCCCCAACTACCATCGGCGCTAGAGCTTAACTTCCGTGTTCTCATACGGGGCGCGATAAGCGGCGAACTTCTTCGTCAGCTGCGCGCTGCCAGATCCTCATGGATCTTCAAATATCCACTCCGGTCTGACATCACTTGCTTCCTCGAATTTCTTGCTTCTCCCACCCCTACGTAGCTTTCGAAGAAGTCGATTGACAACAATCAAAAAAGATAAAATAAAAAATCAAGATACAAAACCATACAAAAAAAGCGAGAAACCATTTGGTCTCTCGCCTTTCTTCTTTGCCCAGCGACGTCCTACTCTTGCAGGGGGAGATCCCCCAACTACCATCGGCGCTGAAGAGCTTAACTTCCGTGTTCGGCATGGGAACGGGTGTGACCTCTTCGCCATCATCACTAGACTATTCAGGTATTCCCTGAAAACTAGATAGCACGCACAACGTATTCCAATAATATCAAGTTTAGTGAGACATACTCACATCACTTTTGTTTTAGGTTAAGCCCTCGATCGATTAGTATTCGTCAGCTCCACGTGTTGCCACGCTTCCACCCCGAACCTATCTACCTCATCATCTCTAAGGGATCTTACCAGCTTAATGCTGTGGGAAATCTCATCTCGAGGGGGGCTTCATGCTTAGATGCTTTCAGCACTTATCCATTCCACACGTAGCTACCCAGCTATGCTCCTGGCGGAACAACTGGTACACCAGCGGTGTGTCCATCCCGGTCCTCTCGTACTAAGGACAGCTCCTCTCAAATTTCCTGCGCCCGCGACGGATAGGGACCGAACTGTCTCACGACGTTCTGAACCCAGCTCGCGTACCGCTTTAATGGGCGAACAGCCCAACCCTTGGGACCTACTTCAGCCCCAGGATGCGATGAGCCGACATCGAGGTGCCAAACCTCCCCGTCGATGTGGACTCTTGGGGGAGATAAGCCTGTTATCCCCAGGGTAGCTTTTATCCGTTGAGCGATGGCCCTTCCATGCGGAACCACCGGATCACTAAGCCCGACTTTCGTCCCTGCTCGACTTGTAGGTCTCGCAGTCAAGCTCCCTTGTGCCTTTACACTCTGCGAATGATTTCCAACCATTCTGAGGGAACCTTTGGGCGCCTCCGTTACACTTTAGGAGGCGACCGCCCCAGTCAAACTGCCCACCTGACACTGTCTCCGCACCGGATCACGGTGCTGGGTTAGAATGTCAGTACAGCCAGGGTAGTATCCCACCGACGCCTCCATCGAACCTGGCGGTCCGACTTCTATGGCTCCTACCTATCCTGTACAAGCTGTACCAAAATCCAATATCAGGCTACAGTAAAGCTCCATGGGGTCTTTCCGTCCTGTCGCGGGTAACCTGCATCTTCACAGGTACTATAATTTCACCGGGTCTCTCGTTGAGACAGTATCCAAGTCGTTGCACCTTTCGTGCGGGTCGGAACTTACCCGACAAGGAATTTCGCTACCTTAGGACCGTTATAGTTACGGCCGCCGTTTACTGGGGCTTCGATTCAGAGCTTCTCCCGTAAGGGATAACCCCTCCTCTTAACCTTCCAGCACCGGGCAGGTGTCAGCCCCTATACTTCGCCTTACGGCTTTGCAGAGACCTGTGTTTTTGCTAAACAGTCGCTTGGATCTTTTCACTGCGGCTCCCCTGGGCTATTAACCCGAGGAAGCACCCCTTCTCCCGAAGTTACGGGGTCATTTTGCCGAGTTCCTTAACGAGAGTTCTCCCGATCGTCTTAGGATTCTCTCCTCGCCTACCTGTGTCGGTTTGCGGTACGGGCACCTCTTTCCTCACTAGAGGCTTTTCTTGGCAGCGTAGAATCAAGGACTTCGGTACTAAATTTCCCTCGCCATCACGACTCAGCCTTCACGGTGAACGGATTTACCTATTCACCAGCCTAATCGCTTGGACGCGCATTTCCAGCAGCGCGCTCTCCCTATCTTTCTGCGTCCCCCCGTCGTTCAAACGGAAAGGAGGTGGTACAGGAATATCAACCTGTTATCCATCGCCTACGCCTTTCGGCCTCGGCTTAGGTCCCGACTAACCCTGAGCGGACGAGCCTTCCTCAGGAAACCTTGGGCTTTCGACGGACAAGATTCTCACTTGTCTTTCGCTACTCATACCGGCATTCTCACTTCTAAGCGCTCCACCAGTCCTTTCGGTCTGACTTCACAGCCCTTAGAACGCTCTCCTACCATTGTCGTAAGACAATCCACAGCTTCGGTGATACGTTTAGCCCCGGTACATTTTCGGCGCAGCGTCACTCGACCAGTGAGCTATTACGCACTCTTTAAATGATGGCTGCTTCTAAGCCAACATCCTGGTTGTCTAAGCAACGCCACATCCTTTTCCACTTAACGTATACTTTGGGACCTTAGCTGGTGGTCTGGGCTGTTTCCCTCTCGACTACGGATCTTATCACTCGCAGTCTGACTCCCGCGGATAAATCGTTGGCATTCGGAGTTTGACTGGATTCGGTAATCCGGTAAGGACCCCTAGTCCAATCAGTGCTCTACCTCCAAGATTCTTGCCGCGAGGCTAGCCCTAAAGCTATTTCGGAGAGAACCAGCTATCTCCAGGTTCGATTGGCATTTCACCGCTACCCACACCTCATCCCCGCATTTTTCAACATGCGTGGGTTCGGGCCTCCATTCAGTGTTACCTGAACTTCACCCTGGACATGGGTAGATCACCTGGTTTCGGGTCTACGACCACGTACTATTTCGCCCTATTCAGACTCGCTTTCGCTGCGGCTCCGCCTTATCAGCTTAACCTTGCACGGGATCGTAACTCGCCGGTTCATTCTACAAAAGGCACGCTGTCACCCATTAACGGGCTCCAACTAGTTGTAGGCACACGGTTTCAGGTTCTCTTTCACTCCCCTTCCGGGGTGCTTTTCACCTTTCCCTCACGGTACTGGTTCACTATCGGTCACTAGAGAGTATTTAGCCTTGGGAGATGGTCCTCCCAGATTCCGACGGGGTTTCACGTGTCCCGCCGTACTCAGGATCCGTCTCGGAGGGCAGCGGATTTTGACTACAGGATTGTTACCTTCTCTGATGGACCTTTCCAGGTCGCTTCGTCTATCCGTGCCTTTGTAACTCCAAAGAGACGTCCTACAACCCCAGAGGGCAAGCCCTCTGGTTTGGGCTGATTCCGTTTCGCTCGCCGCTACTCAGGAAATCGCATTTGCTTTCTCTTCCTCCGGGTAATGAGATGTTTCAGTTCCCCGGGTCTGCCTTCCATTCCCTATGTATTCAGAAATGGATACCATCCTATTAAAGATGGTGGGTTCCCCCATTCGGAAATCTCCGGATCAAAGCGTACTTACAGCTCCCCGAAGCATATCGGTGTTCGTCCCGTCCTTCTTAGGCTTCTAGTGCCAAGGCATCCACCGTGCGCCCTTAGTAGCTTAACCTTCGATTTGTTAGGCATTGCTGCCATAACGCATCAGTTATTACTAAGTTCTTGCATAAAAAATAATTATTGGATGTCGTTGTTTATGCTATCTAGTTTTCAAGGAACAAGGCTACTACTTGAATCAGCGTAAGCTTCATCACTTCACCTATTTTGAAAGAATAAATCATTCTTTCAAAACTAAACGAAACGCTCATGTAAGGTTGGTAACGTAAGTTACCTTCGTAATTCTCCATAGAAAGGAGGTGATCCAGCCGCACCTTCCGATACGGCTACCTTGTTACGACTTCACCCCAATCATTTGTCCCACCTTCGGCGGCTGGCTCCATAAAGGTTACCCCACCGACTTCGGGTGTTACAAACTCTCGTGGTGTGACGGGCGGTGTGTACAAGGCCCGGGAACGTATTCACCGCGGCATGCTGATCCGCGATTACTAGCAATTCCGGCTTCATGCAGGCGAGTTGCAGCCTGCAATCCGAACTGAGA